>JBHICL010000528.1:0-2789 GCA_046759605.1 Alphaproteobacteria bacterium
ATTCGCGTGAACTGTGTATGTCCGGGAACCACCGACACGCCGTTGGTGCGAGAGGCCGTGGAGCGGGCGCCCGATCCGGGTGCGGCGCAGCGTCGACTGGAGGAGGTTCGTCCCCTCAACCGACTGGGAACCGCGGAAGAGATAGCCTCGGCGATACTCTATCTTGCCAGCCAGGATGCAGCGTATGCCACAGGCGCAATTCTAAGCGTCGATGGCGGCTACACGTCCCAGTAACACCTGTGGGATTGCGGATGACCTCCGGCCGCCAGCTGCTACGTCTCGAGCAAATCGACAAGCGATTTCCCGGTGTTCACGCGCTCGACCGGGTCGACTTCGATCTATATGAAGGCGAGGTTCACGTTCTCCTCGGAGAGAACGGTGCCGGCAAGTCCACGCTGATGAAGATCCTCAGCGGCTTGATCCGAAAAGACGGTGGCCGCGTTTTCGTTCATGGAAAGGAGGTTGGCGATCTGAACCCAGAGCTGGCTCAGGCTCTCGGGATAGGAATGGTGTATCAAGAACTCAGCCTGATCCCGGGTCTCAGCGTCGCGGAGAACATGTTCCTGGGCGGCTTGCCCCGCAATCGACTCGGAATGGTCGAATGGCGCCACATGCAAAAACAGGCGAAGGATAAATTGGCCGATCTAGGAGTACACATCGATCCAAAGGTCGAGGTACGCAAACTTGACGTAGCGGAGCAGCAGCTTACCGAAATTGCTCGGATACTCGCAAAGCAGCCAAAGATTCTATTGCTCGACGAACCAACGTCCGCCCTCTCCGATGCTGAGCGCGAGCGCCTGTTCGAGATTATTCGACGACTACGCGCCCGCGGCGTGGGCATCATTTACATCTCGCATCTCCTGGGTGAGGTGCCGCTGATCGGGCAGCGCGTGACCGTACTGAGAGATGGTCGGGTCGTCGGCACCCACGCCGTGGACGATGCTGATGAAGGCACATTGATCAGCATGATGGTTGGTCGCCAGTTGGCGGAGCAGTACCCGAAGAGCCCGGCTGACAAAGGCAAGCCGATACTCCGGATCGAGAGCCTGGCTTTGGCGGAGGTGTTCAACGACCTCTCGTTCGAGCTTCACAAGGGGGAGATACTCGGGATTTTCGGGCTCATGGGGGCTGGTCAGCCGGAGCTGGCCCGTGCCTTGTTTGGCCTCGAACCGGGGCTCGACGGACGCATCTTTGTCGAGGGAGTGGAGGCAGAGATCCGCGGGCCAGCCGACGCTATCAAGCTCGGGCTCGGATTCCTCACCCGCGACCGCCGCCAAGGTATCGTTCCAATGCTGCCCATTCCCCCCAACACTTCGCTGGCTTCGCTCGCCCAGTTCGGTTTGCTCAAGTTGTTGAATCTGAAACAGGAGGAAGACTCGGCGTCGAAGTACGTTCGCGAGCTGCGCATTCAGCCGCCGTCACTACGCCGTCTCGCAATCTACCTCAGTGGCGGAAACCAGCAAAAGGTCATATTGTCGAGATGGTTATCCAGTAATGCCAGGATCTTGATCTTCGATGAGCCAACCAGGGGTATCGATGTCGGAGCCAAAACGGAAGTCTTCATGCTGATGAACCGCCTCGTTCAACAAGGTGTGGGTATCGTCATGATCTCATCTGAAATGCCCGAGCTTCTGGCAATGACAGATCGCATCCTGGTAATGCGGAAGGGTGAGTTCACGGCGGAATTTCAGCGTGACGAGGCAGACCAGGAAACGTTGCTGCGTTGTGCGAGTTGAGTTTTCGGGTATCACTAAGTGACCGAGAAACCTGAAATTGAGCGAGTGGGAGACCACATCGACGAGACAGTCGCTGTTGTGGCCGAGCCGCGTCGTGCATGGCTGTCCGTTCAGCTTCTCGTTGTTCGAGGGGGTCCGCTAATTGCTCTGATTCTGCTTATTGTCGTTCTCGCGCTTTCATCGCCTTTCTTCTTTACGCTCAGCAACCTCATAAACGTTAGCAAGCAGTCGGCAATCACGGCAATCCTGGCTGTCGGCCAGACCTTCGTCATTCTGGCGGCGGGAATCGACTTGTCCATTGCCGCGATTGCCGCTCTTTCAGCTTCCGTTGCCGCGGTACTGATGACCCAACAGCTCGAGATTGGCGGTCTGGTGATCGGACCATTCAATTTTCTGGCCGGCGTCCTTATTGCGCTGACCGTGGGAACGGCGGCCGGGTTCGCCAACGGCTTCGTAATAACGCGGGGGCGGATTCCGGATTTTATCGCCACGTTGGGCGCCATGGCGACCTTTCGCGGAATTGCTTTGCTCGTAACCGATGGTCTTCCGGTCCCCTCGCACCTGACTGCGACCGAGCTCAGGGGCTCCCTACCGGATCAGTTGATTTGGCTTGGTAGCGGTGACGTCCTGGGAGTGCCGGCTGCCGCCCTCATCGCTTTGACCGCCGGCATCGCCGGCTGGTTCATCCTACGGCACACGGCCCTTGGCAGGGCCATCTATGCCGTTGGTGGAAACCGTGAAGCGGCTCGGGTTTCGGGGATCAATGTCGAGCGAACCAAGGTCGCCACCTACACCCTGGCCGGCTTCATGGCGGGGGTTGCCGGGCTTGTTCTCAGCGGGCGGCTCAACTCGGCAAACGCCCTCATGGCAGAGGGTGAGGAGCTTCGCTCCATCGCATCCGTCGTTATCGGTGGGACCAACCTCTTCGGAGGCGAAGGTGGCGTGGTTGGTTCGATGATTGGAGCTTTGATCATCGGCGTGCTCGGCAATGGGCTCAATCTCCTCGATGTGAGCGCCTTTTGGCAACGGGTGGTTCAGGGTCTTGTCATCATC
>JBHICL010000529.1:0-2781 GCA_046759605.1 Alphaproteobacteria bacterium
TTCGTGGTATGGTTCGTCCTAATTGTGAGATCTTGGTTTCGAAGGGGCCTGGTTGTGAGAGCAAAACTGGTCGCTTTAATTCCTTCCGTGTCTTTGTTTCTGCTCGCGCAGTCAGCATGGCCGCATTCAGATACATCCGAGGATATTCCGTACGTTCAACGTGCGCTGCAACGTGCTTTGGAAACCGCGCGAAGCGAGACGGAGACGACCTGGAAAAATCCGTCAACCGAGCATCACGGGGTCGTCATTCCACACCCCGCATTCGAACATGCCGACGGCCGACCGTGTCGCAAGTATGAGCGGACCATCGTATTTCATGGAAGCGTATCGACTTACGAAGGGACCGGGTGCCGTGAGCCGAACGGTGTATGGGTGAGCATGAACGAAATTCAAGTGACGCTCGCGCCTTCAACGTCTTTGCCACGTCCGATCGTTTCCGACACGACGCTCACGGCGGAGGCTCAGCGCCTGCTTGCCGACCTCGGCTACGAACCGGGTCCCGCTGATGGCGAAACTCGGCCCGATACACGTGCTGCGATCGAGGCGTTTCAGCGCGACAAAGGCCTCGTCGTGGATGGGATCGTTACATCGACCCTTGTGGCTCATCTGCAGGCAGCCGTCGCGGTGTCGGATGCCGCCGGTGTCGCGGCGAGCGCCGAGACACCTGAAGTTCCTTCGACCGAGCTGATATTCTCACCGACACCCAGCAGCATGTGGCCGGTCGTTCTTGCATTGGACGGGTTCGACGGCGCGGCAGCCATATACTCCGACCTCCTGCCTCGTGGGTTCGATATGGAGGGGCGGGTTGTTGGAGAGCTCGAATCGGCAATAGAGAAGCCGTGGGGACTGGAGGGTGAGGTGGTCTCCGTTCCATGGAGTGGGGACCTCGACGTGACGGCGGACGCCATCTCCGACGCGAAAGGATTTATCCAGCTGCTTGCAGAGAAGGCCCGTCGAGAGAACAGACCCTTCGTCATCATTGGCCACAGCTGGGGAAGTGTCCTCGCATACGGAGCGCTCAACGAGCTTCACCATGAGGGAGCGCTGGGACACGGTTCGGTCGATCAGCTGATTACAATCGGATCTCCACTCAACACCGAGAGTCTAAAAAGCGCCGTGCGTGAAGCGGCCCATATCGACGATATTCGTGCGATTGGCCCTGGCATCAGGGAGTGGAGAAACTACTACATCGCTTGTGATGTGTTCTCACAACACGAGATTTCAGCCGAAGATGTGATCGACCGAGAGCTTGCGTATTTCGGCTCGAACCCTTTGGAATGCCATCGCGCATATTACAGGGACGATGGTCTTCGGAAAGCGATCGGGTCGGATATCAAGAGCGGGCTCGAGGCGCGCAGAAAGATCCTGGAAAGTCAGGAGAGGTTTCTGGCATCGGAAGACGCCGCGGAGTCAATCGCGCCGACCGAAGCGCGGCCGACAGTGGAGCCCGAGGTGGCTGACGTTGATGTCGCCGAAGCTGCCCCTCTTCCGCACGACACATGCCTGGAGTACGGCCGCGAGGTAATGCGGACGAGCCCCGAGGATGTCCGCGGTCCGTATTTCCATGCTTTCGATCTCCTGGCGAAGCCCGACTACGAGCTTGCGGAGAAGGCGTTCAGGGCCTTCATAAAAGCGTGCCCGGAGGACCCGCGGGTGAGTGATGCGTGGTATTGGCTCGGCGAGACCTATTACTTTCGCAACGATTACGAGAGTGCGGCCCGGACCTTCGCCCGCGGCTACGAAGGTTATCCGGACGGCGGAAAGGCGCCGAACAGCGTTCTAAAGCTCGGTCTTTCGCTCGCCGCTCTCGACCGCACCGAGGACGCCTGCATCACTCTGGGTGAGCTGAGTAAGCGCTATCCGGATGCCGCTGACAACATTCTGAGACGTGGGCAGCGCGAAAGCGAGCGACTGGGTTGCGCCGGGACGGCTCCCGTTCCTACCGAGTACTGAATTCGTGCGATATGAGTGGCAGCCAGTCCCGAGCGCGCAAGGGTCGATTGCGCTCTCATACCGGAGCATGCATGATCGAGGAGAGCCTCGCAGGGCCGACGTAAAGAGGCGCGAAATGCGCATCGAGCACCTCCTCCTCGGTTTGTGTATCGGCCTGGTTGGGTGCGGCGCCCCAAGCCTCGGCGTGACGGAAGGCAAGGTCCAGTCCATCGACCTCGAGACCCGCATCCTGCACCTCGAGGACGGGCAGACCTTCTGGGCCTCCAGAGACATCGTTGCGTTTGGGAGGCTGGAGGTGGGCGACGACGTTGGCCTCGCATACGAGAACGACACAGCCCTGAGTTTGTACCTGGCGACTTGGAAGATTCCTCCAAGGCCCAGAAGCGGAGGCGAGTTCTCGGTGCCCAGTGAGGTCGAGTCCCTCCGGGAGCTCGAGCTTCCTGCAATGCCGCCCTAGCGATATCTCGCCTATTCTGTCGCCCCGTGCTGGCGCAGCACCTCCTTGATGTCCTCGTCGAGGGCAATGAGAATCGGTCGACCCTGGCCGCCGGTACCGTTGGCGTTCGCGCCGAGGGCGAGGAGGCGCGTCACGGCCGCGAGCTGGCCGGTCACGGCAGCCGTATACAAGGGTGTTCTCACACGATTTTTGCCCGTTGCCTCGAGATTGGCTCCCCGCGCGACCAGCAGGTCGATCATATCCAGCTTCCCGCCGCTGGCCGCCAGGTGCAGCGGCGTGAACCCCGATACCGAGCGGGCTTCCAACTCGGCGCCCGCCTCGATCAGCAATTCAGCCGTTCTCACGTCTCCCGACGCGGCCGCGAAATGAAG
>JBHICL010000530.1:0-2779 GCA_046759605.1 Alphaproteobacteria bacterium
TACCGGTGCGCGAGGATCCGGCCGTCCCGCCAGACCGCCACCGAGCACGCCGAGGACGACGTATCCAGGCCCAGGATCACCATGGCGCAAAACTAACATTCGACCATGGCGTCTTTGTAGGCTATGTGCGGGGAGCATGCACGGACAAGGGGGGGGTCGCCCTGGCGCTGGTTGAGGTCACCGAGCCCGGTTTCGGCATCGAGCTCGATCTCGTCTACGCGAGTGACCGGAACTTCACGGGGCGGCCGGTGTATGCGGTGGCACACGGCTTTCTTCGACTCGAGGCCGCCCAGCGGCTGCGCCCGGTGGTGAATGCCGCGGCCGGGCTCGGCCTGCGGTTCAGAATCTTGGACGCCTTCCGCCCGACCGAGGCGCAGTGGGTGTTGTGGCGCCACACGCCGGATCCCGATTTCTTGGCACCGCCCTGGGTGGGCTCGCCCCACAGTCGCGGGGTGGCGTTGGATCTGACGCTCATCGGAGCGGATGGAGCGCCGCTCGAAATGGGGACCGCTTTCGACGCTTTCACGCCCCTGTCGCACCACGGATCGACGGAGGTTTCGGTTGCGGCGCGAAGGAATCGCCTGCTGCTGCTGGGCCTCATGACCGCGGCCGGCTGGCGCCACTACGAGAAGGAGTGGTGGCACTACCAGCTTCCCGACAGCCGCCGGTATCCCCTCATCAGCGACAGCGCCGTGCCGAAGCCGCTCATGACCCGGGATGGTCATGCGTTGGCGAGCTGAACCGGTTAGACCAGAAGCCGCGCCGCCGCAGACCGTTCATCCCCAACCGCTACTTGCCGCGCTCCGTTCGTGAGGTTTAGTCTTTGGTGCGTCACCTCGCCGGTAGCATGCCTTGGCGATGAGCCGGGTTCAGTTCATGACCTCCATGACCACACGCCATGACCGACAACGCGTGAGCCGGGCGTGGCGCGTCGCCCTGGTCGTGCTTTCCCTCGCGGCCCCCGTGCCGGCGGCCGAGGCCGCCGATAGCGCGGTGATTATCATGTACCACCGCTTTGGCGAGGACGATTTCCCGACCACGAACATTCGCCTCGAGCAGTTCGAGCAGCACCTCGAGGAGCTGCAGAACGGCGGCTACACGGTCCTACCGGTGTCCGAGATCCTCACGGCCATCCGCGAGGGGCGTGAGCTGCCCGACCGCACGGTCGGGATCACCATCGACGACGCCTACCTTACCGTCTACACCGAAGCGTGGCCGAGGCTCCGCCGTGCAGGCTATCCGTTCACGCTGTTCGTCGCCACCGGCGCCATCGATGGTGGATTCGAGCGCTACATGAGCTGGGAGCAGATTCGCGAGCTACGCGACGCCGGAGTGACCATCGGCAGCCAGACGGCCAGTCATCTTCACATGGCCGCCAATTCGCCGGAGCGCAACGCCGAGGACCTGGCGCGGTCCAACGCCCGCTTCGAGGTCGAGCTCGGCACGGTTCCGACCCTGTTCGCATATCCGTACGGTGAAGCCAGCACGCGGGTTCAGGACAAGGTCCGTGCGGCCGGATTCGGCGCGGCGTTCGGCCAGCATTCGGGCGTCGTGCATGTCACGGCCGACCACTACTATCTGCCGCGGTTCGCGTTCAACGAAGCGTACGGAGACATCGACCGGTTCCGCCTGGTCGTCAATGCCTTGCCGTTGCCGATTGGCGACCTGACGCCGGCCGATCCCACGCTCCACGTCAACCCGCCCGTATTCGGGTTCACCGTCACCGAAGAAGTCGGTTCGTTGAGCGGCCTGACCTGCTATGCCTCCGATCAGGGCCAGACCAACCTGGAGCGCCTGGGTCCACGGTTCGAGGTGCGCCTGGAGCAGCCCTTCGGTGCCGGCCGCGCCCGCATCAACTGCACGGCCCCCGTGGGCGACGGACGATGGCGCTGGTTCGGCATGCAGTACTATGTGCCCGCAGAGACGACCACGCGCTGAGTTGCCGCCGTCCTGCACTCGGCGCGGCGCTTCAGCCTGATGCGTAGGGATACTTGATCCGCGTGGTCTGCCGATCCCGGCGATGCAGTCCCGGTCAGAGCGGCGGCGACTCCGCGACCTGCGTGACAGCCGGCACGGGCGCCAGTCGCGCCGCTTCGAACTGCTCCAGATTGTTCGACCGCAGGATCCTTCGAATGTTCCTTATGTAGGCGTCGCCACGCTCGGAATAAGCGTCGAGGGTGCCGGCGAGAGCGTATGGATCGAGCTTCCCACCGTTCGCGCGTATCGCCGCGCGCAAGGCGCGGAACTCGGTGTAAGCGCTGTGACGGTTCAGATTCAGGGCGTAGGCGCGGGCGCTGTCGATCAGCTGGTCGAATGCAAGGACCTCGAACGTTGCACCCGGGGCTCGTTGGGTTGGGACGATTCCCGCGCCGCGGTTCCAGGTTCGCTGTCCGAACAGCGCGTTGCCGCCCTGCACGAAACGGGATTGGCCCCAGCCGGTCTCCTCGGCCGCCTGGGCCAGCGCGAGGGCGGGCGAGACCGCGTCGACCCGCCGCAGCAGCTCCTCGAAGTCGTAAGGATAGGTCCGATACTTCTTGCCCAGGAACGTGAGCCATACCTGGTCCCTGGGTGACGGATCGAGTCCCACCAGAAGCAGCCCGTGAATGCGAATCAGCCGCTCCCGCTCCGCCAGGATCTCCTCGTTTGCCCGCAGGATGAGTGGAAGCACGGTCGTGAAGAACGCGCGCTTGCGTACATCCACTTCGCTGATGGTCTGGTAGTCGGCCGGCAAAGCCGAAATAAACACGCGCGGCACCATGGCGTGGCCGCTGCGAATGCC
>JBHICL010000531.1:0-2774 GCA_046759605.1 Alphaproteobacteria bacterium
TTTCGCGGGTGACGCCACAGGTTGGAGGGCTGATCGCGCGGGTCCGGGCGGCCGGGCCGGGCAACCTCGTCGGCGCGGGCCGGGCTTGTGCGCACGGCGGCTCCTTCGTTCTCGTCTCCACGTGCAAGCGCGTCGAGCCGGTGAGACAGGTTCACGATCTCCCGCGCGATCACATGGATCACGATCCCCTCGCGTTGCAGGATGCCCTTCACCAGGACCAGCCGGGATGACAGCACGACCTTGCGGAAACGCTGGAACGTGTCGGGCCAGACGATGACGTTGGCGATCCCGGTGTCGTCCTCGAGCGTCATGAAGATCACCCCCTTGGCCGTTCCGGGACGTTGACGGACGAGGACGAGGCCGGCCACCGTGACCGGCCGGTCCACGGCCAGGTCGATCAGCCGCTCGTTGGGCACCACGCCCATCCGCTCCATCTCGCCACGCAACAGCCGCAGGGGGTGATGGCGGAGCGACATACGGATGGCGTTGTAGTCGTTTGCCACCAATTCCCCAGGCGTCTCGCGGGGAAGCCTCACCGCTGGCTCGCTGGCGCGCGTCGTCGGGGATGCCCCGCGCTCGGGCGCCCTCGCGAACAGGGGCAGCGGTCGATCTCCCAATCCCCTGACGGCCCAGATGGCGCTGCGCCGGTCGAGACCCAGAGAGCCGAAAGCGTCGGCCTGGGCCAGAACGTCCAGGGTCGACGCGCCGACCTCGGCCCACCGCCACAGGGTCGGCACGTCGGGGTAGCCCGGGCCGCGCGCCGTCGCGATGCGCTCGGCATCCTCTTGCTTGAGGCCCTTGATCTGGCGGAACCCGAGACGCAGCGCCTGCCTGCCGCCGGCCATGGGCTCGAGGGTGCAGTCCCAGGCGCTGTGGTTGACGTCCGGCGAGCGAACCTCGACCCCGTGATCCCGGGCATCGCGCACGATCTGGGCCGGCGCGTAGAACCCCATGGGCTGGCTGTTCAGGAGGGCGCAGGCGAAGACGTCGGGGTAATGGCACTTGATCCAGGACGATACGTAGACCAGGAGCGCGAAGCTGGCGGCGTGACTCTCCGGGAAGCCGTACTCGCCGAAACCCTCGATCTGACGGAAGCACCTCTCGGCGAACTCGCGCTCGTAACCCCGTTCGGCCATGCCGTTGATCAGCTTCTCGCGGAACGTGTGGATGGTGCCGACCCGACGGAAGGTGGCCATGGCGCGGCGCAGCCCATCGGATTCGTTGGGGGTGAAGCCCGCGGCGACGATGGCGATCTTCATGGCCTGCTCCTGGAAGAGGGGCACGCCGAGGGTCTTGCCGAGAACCTCCTCGAGCTCCTTCGAGGGAAAGGTCACTTTCTCCTCGCCGTTGCGGCGACGCAGGTAGGGATGGACCATGTCTCCCTGGATGGGACCGGGCCGAACGATAGCCACCTCGATCACCAGGTCGTAAAAGCTGCGCGGCTTCATGCGCGGGAGGAACGCCATCTGCGCCCGGCTCTCCACCTGAAAGACACCGAGGCTGTCGCCTTTGCACAGCATGTCGTAGACGGCGGGGTCCTCGGCCGGAATCGTCGTCAGATCGACGCGGCGTCCGTGATGCCGGGCCAGCAGGTCGAAAGCCTTGCGAACACAGGTGAGCATGCCGAGCGCGAGCACGTCGATCTTGAGGATGCCCATGGCATCCAGGTCGTCCTTGTCCCACTCGATGACGGTGCGGTCCTCCATCGCCGCGTTCTCGATGGGGACCAGCTCGTCGAGGCGGCCCTTGGTGATGACGAAACCGCCGACATGCTGGCTCAGGTGGCGGGGGAAGCCGATGAGCTCGTGGGCAAGTCGCAGGGTGAGCGCGAGGGTCCGTTCCTTGGGGTCCAGACCCAGCTCCCGCACCGTCTCGGCGTCGAACCCGTCGCTCGACCGGCCCCAGATCTGACCCGCCAGGGCGCCCACCGTATCCTCGCTGAGCCCCATGGCCTTGCCGACCTCGCGGATGGCGCTGCGCGAGCGGTAGCTGATGACAGTCGCGGCCAAACCGGCCCGTTCACGGCCGTACTTCTCATAGACGTACTGGATGACCTCCTCGCGCCGCTCGTGCTCGAAGTCCACGTCGATGTCCGGCGGCTCGTTCCGTTCCGCGGAGACGAAACGCTCGAACAGCAGGTCCAGGCGCGCCGGATCGACGGCGGTGATGCCGAGGCAGTAGCAAACGGCCGAGTTCGCCGCCGAGCCGCGGCCCTGGCACAGAATGTCGCGCGAGCGGGCAAAGCTCACGATGTCGTGGACAGTGAGAAAATATGGCGCATAGCTGAGCTCGGCGATGAGCTCGAGCTCGTGCTCGATCTGAGCGCGGACCTTGTCGGAAATGCCGTCCGGATATCGTTCCCGCGCCCCCGCCCAGGAGAGCCGGGCAAGCTCCTCGTCGGGCGTGCGGTCGCCCGGGACCGGGTCCACGGGATATTCATACCGCAGCTCCTCCAGGCTGAAGGTCGCGCGCTCGGCAATCTCCAGGGTGCGTGACACCGCGTCCGGAAAGTCGCGGAACAGGCGGGCCATCTCGGCGGCCGGTTTCAGATGCCGTTCCGCATTGGCGGCCAGTCGGAAGCCGGCCTCGTGAATCGTGCAATGCTCGCGGATGCAGGTGAGGACATCCTGCAGGGGCCGACGGGCCGGAACGTGGGCGTGGACGTCATTGGTCGCGACCATGGGGGTGTCGCAGGCCTCGGCCATGTCCGCCAGCGCGGCCAGGCGGCCGGCGTCACCGCCGCGGTAGAGATACTGCGCCGCCAGATAGCACCG
>JBHICL010000532.1:0-2772 GCA_046759605.1 Alphaproteobacteria bacterium
GGAGCGTCTTCGAGGAGCTGAGGGTAGTGCCTTCTGATCATCGCCGCGCATGAGCCGGAAGGGGCGACGGTGTAGTCGAAGCCCTCGAAAGCGGCGATGACCTGTTGCGCAATGGCTTTGGCATCGGTGCGGTCGCCGGAGTTGTACGCCGGCTGGCCGCAACAGGTCTGGGCGCGTGGTACGTCCACCTCACAGCCGGCGTCGCGCAGCAGTTTCACCGCCGCAAAGCCGACGCGGGGGCGAAATAGATCCACGAGGCACGTCACGAACAGGCCGACGTGGGGGGTCATTGCCCAGTCCTCCCTGGAGCGCGCACTGGCGACCCGCGACGAAGCCGCGCGCTACCGCTGAGCATGCATGAGCGCCGCGGTTGCGGCAAGTATACCTCGGCGAGCGGCGGGTGCGCCGCCGGCTCTACCGCAGGGCAGCGACGCCGGAAGGAGCGAGATGCTTGGGAATGAGCACGTAATATTGGCCTTCGCTCTTCATGCGGTCGGCCTTCTCGTGCGCGGCGCGCCCAGAGCCCCAGAAAAAATCGCCGCGTACCACGCCGGTGATGGCGTTCCCCGTATCCTGCGCCAACACGAGCCGCCTGAGGCGCCCCTCCCGCAACGGGTGCTCTGCATCGAGCCAGATGGGCACGCCCAATGGGATGAACCGGGGATCGATGGCAAGACTTCGTTCCGGCGTTAATACTTCACCGGCGGCGCCGATCGGGCCGTCTCCGGGGATCTTTCTGAAGAAGATATATCGCCGGTTGACCGAGAGAAGTTCCTGTGCCCGCTTGGGATTCGCCTCGATCCAACCCCGGATAGTGTTGAACGACGCTTCATGCGGCGCCAGTTCCCCCCGTTTGATCAGCCAACGGCCGATCGAGGTGTAGTCAAAACCGTTGTGGTCCGCGAAGCCAATGCGCTCGACCGAGCCGTCAGGAAGGACGATGCGCCCCGAGCCCTGGACGTGCAGCACGAAGGCATCGATGACGTCCTCGACCCAGAACAACGCCGTTGCCTGGCCGTCCAAGGCCCCGTTATCGATGTCCCCGCGCGTGTGATAGGGAACGAGCTCGCCATCGTCCACGCGTCCCACGATGCGTTTGCCAACGAGATCCTGATCGAAATTGCCCAGGTCCACCCTCACATGGTCATTGGGAAGCCCATATATCGGCACCTTGTAACGCCCATCGCGTTGCCGGGTTCCATGCAGCTCGGGCTCGAAGTATCCGGTGAAGGTGCCCGTGGGACCCGTCGGGGTGGTGACGAGAAAGGCGGTCAGGTTGGCTTCGATGAAGGCGCGAACGCGCTCAGGGTCGTTTGGAAGCTGTTCGATGCGCGCGCATATGTCGTGCCAATCGCCGGCTTTGCCGGCGACACCTTTCGCACCCAGGTTCTTCTCCGGCGCGAGGGCCATGAGCCGTCCGCAGGTGCGTCGCCAGGCGGGAAGCGCCGCCGCTTGGTTATCCTGCGCCCAGCCCGGGAGTTCGGCGATCCGGATTGGAGAGAGCGTGAATTCGGTCCGCGGTTCCAATATCCGCTCACAAGCGATCATGACGACCGCTAGTGCGCCGACAGCCAACCCGATGTGAACGACCGTAGGGCGCATCGCGCTCCCAAGTGGGCCGTCATGGCCCTCAGTTGGGCGAATCCGTTGCGACCAGGGTCCAGTTTGGGTTCCTTGACCGGGTGTTGCGCGCGAAGGCCCAGATGTCCGTCACCGTGGCAACGTGCCCAGGGTCGCCCCCGGTCACCGAGCCGTTCTCGTCTCTTGTGACGTTGATCTGCTCGGTCACGAATTTCACTGTCAGGAAGGCGACCCGTCCGTCCATCGACGCCTCGATGATGTCGGACGACCGCACGCTGACCAGAGTCGTCTCGAGGGTGTGTCGTTTCTCCGCCCGCTCGGCGATGACTTTCTCGAAATTCTCGTAAACATCGTCGCTCAGTAATGGACGCAGCGTGTCCTTATCGCCGGCGGCATAGGACGTAACGATCATTTCGAATGCCGCGCGGGCTCCGGCGGTGAAGCTGTCTGGATCGAAGCTTGGGTCCGCGATCTGGATCTGCGTGAGGCCGGCCTCCAGCGGACTCTTGCCCTCCGCGGTCCGGGCATCCATCGTCTTGTCGCGTCGGCTTCGGTCCGGCAACGCGACCACGCGGTCCCCTTGAGGTCCGGGCGAGCGACCGAACGGATCCCGTGGTGGCCGTTCGTGCCCTGTTCTGCGTCCCAAGTTGCGGCGTAGATACCAGACGCATACCAGAGCGACCATCGCAAAAAAGATTGTGCCGAAATCCAAGCGTATGCCTGTCGTTGTGCCGCCGCGGCGGACGATGAAGTCTGGCGACTGGATCCCTGCGGGCGGCTGGGTTAGTACTGCGTGCTACGTTACCGACTCGCCTCGCGCAGCGCTAGTCTTCGTGTCGTTACAACGGAGTACCCCTGCGGAGTGGTCGGACTTGTTTATTACATGGTTGCCAGGTGGAGCAAGAGCAAGGTGGGGCGTCTATTGCTGCTGGTGCTCGTTGGAGTGCCGCTTATCGAAATCGCGGTGTTCATTCAGGTCGGCGGCATCATTGGCCTCTGGCCGACCATCGCGGTGGTCGTGTTGACGGCCGTGATCGGCGCGGCTTTGTTGCGGGAGCAGGGTAGCGCTACGCTCACGCGGGCTCAACGGGAGATGGCCGAGCGCCGTATTCCCGTCCGTGAGCTGTTCGACGCGGTCTGTCTTTTGCTGGCCGGTGCGCTGCTCCTGACGCCGGGCTTCGTTACCGATCT
>JBHICL010000533.1:0-2770 GCA_046759605.1 Alphaproteobacteria bacterium
GGGCCTTGGCCCGGTCGGCCGGAACGCCCGGCGGCGCCACGAACGGACGGCCCCACGCCTGACGCGCGAAGACCAGCGCGAGAACCTTCCTGTCCTTCTCGGTCTTGGCGAGGTCCATCACGAACGGCACGTCGGGCATCTCCGGGTGCTTCGCGGTCGACATCTGCAGAAGAACGTTGATATTCTTGTCCCGGAGCCATTGGGCCCTGGTGCTCTTGACGCTCGACCAGGACCAGCCGCAGCGGCCCTGCACCTCGCCGCGCTCTATAGCCAGGTTGATGTTGTTGCCGCCCGGATACCCGGTCACCAGCTTGAGCTTGGTGCCGATGATGTTGTTGAGCACCTTGGGGAAGGTGTCGGTATCGGCGCCGGGCCCCGTGCCGCCGACGATCATTTCCTTGGTCAGGAAGTCATTCAAGGTCTTGATCGGCGACTTGTGCCACGAGACGCAGACGCTGACCTCGTTGTTGGCGCTGCCGAGCCAGTTGAACTTGCTGGGATCGAACTTGGCCTCTTTGGTGCCGAACAGCGGCTCCATGGGCATGCCGCGTCCTATCGTTCCGATCGCCGTGCCGTCCTTGGGCAAGGTGTTGTACAGCTCGTTCGCCAGCTTCAGGCTGCCGGCGCCGGGCCGGTTCTTGGCCACGGTGCCCGGGTTGCCCGGAATATGCTTGCCGATATGCCGGCCCACGGTGCGGGCGTAAGCATCGTAGCCGCCACCGGGGCTGTAGCCGATGTAAATGGTGATCGTCTTACCCTTGTAGAAATCCGCCACCGAGCCCGCCGCGACGGGCTGGGCAAACAGCGCGCCAAGGAGCGCGCCGGCGGCTCCCAGGCCGACGAGAATGCGTGAGATTCTCATGATCGGTTCTCCCTCTCTCTTATCTCCCCCCGACATTCATGCTTTCAGCCACAACGAACGCGTGGCTTCGGGGTCGACAACGCCCGAGCCTACCGGGACCGGGGCGTGAGGGCAAGGCTCTTTCGTAACGGCGGTAATCAAGGGCGGGAAAGGCGTTTACGGGCCGCGGAACAAGTCAAGGCTGTCAACCAAATCGCGCTCGGCCAAGCCTCCCGGAACGCGCAGCGCAACCGAATCGCAGCTCGAGGAAGAGGGGCGGCGTCCCCTTGCCGAAAATTCATTTGCCAAGCGATCCGCTGAACGAGGACACCGGCGGCCCGCCAAAAGAGCGCCCCGCGGGGCGCTCCGCTCGGCCCGTCAGTCCAACAGATGCTTCCACTTCTCGAAGGTCTTCCGTTTGAGCTCTTCGCTCGATTCCGCGACGGGCGGGAACTCGTCCTTCCAGTCGAACGGCCGGCAGGCGTCGATGATGGCGCGGGAGTTAAAGTTGTCTCCGGCCTTTTTGCGCGGATCCAGGGGGCCGCTCCAGGCCTTGCGGATGATGTCGATGTCCTCGTCCGGGTCGCAGCGCGTGGCCATCGCCCAGACGACATCCCAGAGGTTGGACGGGTCGATGTCCTCTTCCACGACCACGACGAAGCGGCCCAGATAGCCGCCGGCGTGACAGTTGGCCGCCAGCATCGCCGCCTGCTTGGCGTGGCCGGGATAGGCCTGCTTGATGGAGATGACGTTGAACAGGCGGCCGCCGCCGGGCTCGTGACACCACACCCCCTCAACGCCGGGAAGGCCGGCGTTCTCGACCTCGTCCCAGATCATCGCCGACTTGATGACGCACTTGGAAAGCGAATAGTCCGAAGGCGGACGGCCGGGGCGGGCCATGGTGAGGATGGGATCGTTGCGGTAATACACCCGCCGGACGCGGACCACCGGATTCTCGCGCACGGAGCTTGCGTAATACCCGGTCCACTCGCCGAAGGGGCCTTCCGGCAGCATCTCATCGGGCAGGATTTCGCCTTCGATGACGATCTCGCCGTCGGCGGGGATGGGCAGGCCGTGAACCTCGCTCTTGAGCACGTCGAAGGGCTTGCCGCGATGGCCGGCGGCATAGGCGAACTCGGAAACGCCGAAGTTCACCTCGTTGCCCGAGGCCAGGAACAGCAAAGGATCGTGGCCGAGGCTGACGGCCACCGGACAGGGCTTGCCCTCCTTGAAGTATTTCTCGCGGATGATCCTGCCGTGCTTGCCCGGCGACATCCACAGGCCCACCGTGTTCTTGTCGTGGATCATGACCCGGTAGGTCCCGATGTTGACCCAGTCCGAATCCGGATCCTGCATGATCACGAGGTCGCCGGTGCCGATGTAGCGGCCGCCGTCGAGCTCGTGCAGGAAGGGCACCGGGAACTTGAACAGGTCGACCTCGCCGTCCCGGTCGACGTTTTCCAGAACCGCCCCGGAATTCACGAAACGGGAAGGGATGGGCTCGAAAGTCTTCATGCGCTCGCGATAGCACCGCACCACGTCCATGGCGTTCGCCGGCTCGGGAAACCCGAGGGTCACGGCCAGGCGCTTCGGCGAATTGGTCATGCCCGAAAGGATGCGGAAGCCCTTGGGGTAGCCCGGGATGTCGTCGAACAGCAGGCAGGGCGGATTCTCGGGCGTTGCGTGATAGATCATTTCCGCGACCGCGCCGATTTCGAGGTTCCAGTCGGCGCCGTCGATCTTCTTCACCTCGCCGATGCGCTCGATGCGCTCGAGCCAGTCACGCAGGTCGCTATGGGCTTCGTTGTACCCCGCAAAACCCGATTCGCTCTTCCGCCTTTCCTTGCCCTTCCCTGCCACCGTCATCACCCCTTCCGTTCAACCCACAGAGGATATTCGACACCCAATCGCCCGGCCGGTCAACGGCGC
>JBHICL010000534.1:0-2765 GCA_046759605.1 Alphaproteobacteria bacterium
GAGGTGAAGCCGGTGGTTCGGAACCTCGGATCGAGGAGCTCGAGCGCGTTGCACACCGTCGGCGTATCCAGCCGGCGCAAAGCGGCCAGCTCGGCCTCGCTCAATGGCTTTCCCTTCATCTCTCGGAACCCATCCGGTGTTGGCTTCGGAGCGCGCAGTCTAGCCGGCCGATCGCACCGAGACGAGGCTTGCAAGCGCGGCGCGCCGTGCCACATTAGAGCCGATGAGCGACGCGACGAAAGTTCTCATGCTGGGGGTCGGCAAGATCGGCAGCGCCATAACCGATCTTCTGCACGGCTCTGGCAACTACGACGTTACCGTCGCCGATTACGACAAGGACGCGCTGTCGCGCATTCACCAGGACGACGTGAAGCGCGAGGTGCTGGACGTAAGCGACGCCGCGGCCCTCACCCGCGCCATGACGGACAGGGACGTTGTGGTCAGCGCACTCCCATACTACTTGAACCAGGGGGTGATCGGCGCCGCGCGCCAGACCTCGACACACTACTTCGACCTGACCGAGGATATCGACACCACCGACCGCCTGCGCCGCATCGCCGAGGAAGCCGACGTCGTCTTCGTCCCCCACTGCGGCCTCGCCCCGGGCTTCATCCAGATCGCCGCGTACGAGCTGACCGGGGGCTTCGACAGCCTGCGGTCGGTACACATGCGCGTTGGCGCGTTGCCGCAGTTTCCCACGAACGATCTCATGTACAACCTCACCTGGTCGACCGACGGCCTGATCAACGAGTACTGCAACCCGTGCGAGGTAATCCACAACGGCGTCCGCCAGCGGGTGTTGCCGCTCGATGGCCTCGAGACCTTCAGCCTCGACGGGGTCAGCTACGAGTGCTTCAACACCTCGGGCGGCCTCGGCACCCTGTGCGAGACGCTGGAGGGCAAGGTCGAGAGCCTCAACTACAAGACGGTGCGGTACCACGGCCACCGGGAGCTCGCCCGCTTCCTCACCCGCGACCTGCGGCTCGGGGAGCGGCGCCAGCTGTTCAAGGAGGTGCTGGAAGCGGCGATCCCGATTACCGAGCAGGACGTGGTGCTGGTGTTCGCCACCGTGACGGGCCTCAAGGAGGGGCTGCTGAACCAGCAGAGCCTGGCCCGCAAGATATACAGCCAGGAGATCGGCGGCCGTACATACAGCGCCATCCAGATCACCACCGCCGCCGGTCTGTGCGCCATGGTCGACCTGCTGCGCGAGGGCCGCCTGCCGCAACAGGGCTTCGTCCGCCAGGAGGACGCCGACTACAAGACCTTCATCGAGAACCGCTTCGGCCGGGTGTTCGCGTGAGCCCCCTGCCCGCCGGGGTGCTCGTCGTCACCGAGCGTCCCGGCCTCATACGTTCGGGCCCTGCTCCTCGGCTTGCTAGAGAAGCTTCAGCTGCGCCGGCTCCGCGAATATGGGGTGCTCGTCGCGGGCGATGCACGCCGCGTCGTCGTTGCGGACGTTGTTGACGCGGCTGGAGACGGGATAGACGGCCATGGCCTCGGCGGGAAAGGGCGCGAGCAACCGCCCGGCCTCGGACACCCGTGCATCGAGCCAGGTGTCGTGGTCGGCCGGACCGACGATGGCCGGCATGCGGTCGTGGATCGGTCTCAACAGCGGGTTCGGGTCCGTGGTGACGATGGTGCAGCTCTCGACCATCCGACCGTCAGGCGCCTTCCAGCGCTCCCACAGGCCGGCGAAGCCGAACGGCCCACCGCCCGCCAGCGTGACCCGGTAGGCCTGCTTGCGGCCGTCCGCCGCCTTGCGCCACTCGTAGAAGCCGTCGGCGACGACGAGACAGTGGCGACGACCGAAAGCCTCGCGAAACGCCGGTTTCCGGCCCAGGGTCTCGGCCCGGGCGTTTATGAGCCGGGCGCCGATGCCGATGTCCTGCGCCCAGAACGGGACGAGGCCCCAGCGCAGCATGACCAGCTCGCGGCCCTCCCCGCCCCGCCGCCGGCGGACCGCCGCCACCTCGTCGGTGGGGGCGACGTTGTAACGCGGCGGCAGGTTGGGCCGCTCCTCCACCCGGAAGGTCTCGGCGATGCTCTCCACCGGCGTGGTGAGGCTGTAGCGCCCGCACATGGCGCTATTCTGCCGCAAACCTGCGATCGACACAGCCCTACCGATCGACGCTCCGAGCCGGGCACCGCTCGACGTGCTGCCCGACATGTAGGAAAAAGGTCAAGAACTCACTCGTGGTGGGCGGCGCTTTGATCCGGTGAAGTGGTCGCTGCGGGAGAAAGGTCGGTGAAAATCTCTCTTGCCGGCTTTCGCAATGCCGCCGCGATGATTGCCTGATGTTGCTCCGATACCGGTTCCTGCTCGCTCATCCACGCCTGCACGGTCTGCGGCGACACATCGGCGAATCGGGCGATTTCCGCATCCGAGATCTGGGCAGCGTTCATTTCGTCCGCCAACCCCCGCGCCCAGCGGGCCACGCCCTCCTCCGGTCGCTGGAAGATCGCCACTCCTGCCCGTTGGATGCGTTCGTAAGCATGCTCCGAGAGCAATCCGGAAATAATGGCGATGAACGAGATCAGGAAAGGATTCAGGTTTGCCGAGGTGTCCGAAGCCGCCGTGATCGTCAGTTGGCCGGCCTTGAGAAGAATGAAGACCGCAACCGCCATCACCATCCCGAGAAACGGCCGGAAAATGAACCAACTTATGGACTCATGGCGCGCCTCGGTCGCCCTGGCGCTGGTGTCGAAGAACGCCCTGGTGACGGATATGACGCTGCCCAGCGCCCCCATCGAAAGCGTGAGCA
>JBHICL010000535.1:0-2760 GCA_046759605.1 Alphaproteobacteria bacterium
AGCGCCCACGGCTGCTTCAAGGTGACCGCGTCTTTTGGGTCTGGCTCTCACGCTCCTGGTCGAGATGGCGAGACAGTCTCATCGTCGTCAAGCCAGAGACCGTTGTGCGTTGGTACAGGCAGGGCTTCAAGCACTACTGGACCTGGAAGAGCCGACCGAGAAGCGGCCGACCGACGGTGCCCCCGGAAGTCCGTGAACTGATTCGCAGAATGTCGCGGTCCAATCCGCTCTGGGGAGCTCCCCGAATCCATGGTGAGTTGCTCAAGCTCGGTATCGATATCTCACAGGCCTCGGTCGGCAAGTACATGATCCGCTCCCGCAAGCCGCCGAGCCCGTCATGGCGAGCATTCCTGGACAACCACGTCAAGGACCTGATCGCCATCGACTTCTTCACCGTGCCCACGGTCACCTTCCGCGTCCTCTTCGCCTTCCTGGTGCTCACCCACGACCGGCGACAGATCCTGCACTTCAACGTGACTGAGCATCCCACGGCGGAGTGGACGGGGCGGCAGTCTCAAGGATAGGAAATTCTATCGAGGCAGGCGCAGTGTCTGTCGCACGGTAGCGTTCGGGCGGGCTGCCGGGCGTTTCGTGCCGCGGCCGGGTCGCGTTCCCGACGCCCCATAGGCGGCCACGGATCATCCCCCCATCGCCACCGACCGGGTACTGCAGGGGCCGCGCGCTCGGCCCTCACCGATCGTGACACACCTCGGCCTCCGGGGGCCCGCGTCGCGGAGGTCCGGCGCCGACTTGCCGCTCACCCTGGCGGCGGCGCGTGGGCCCGCGCCTCGGGTCGCGGCCGGTGCTGCAGGATCTTCCGGATCGCCGTGGGATCGAGGATGAACGCCATGACCCGCATCGTCCCGCCGCAGTGGCAGCGCAGCGGGTCCACTTCGAACACCTTCGCGATCAGCTTCGCCCACTCACGCCGGCGCGCGCGCTGCGACGGCGTCGGGATCTCCGCCGCGCCGTCGCCCCGGGGCGGCCTCTCCCCTGCCGCGGCTCCCTGGCGCGCCCGCGCGCCCCGCGTGCGGTTGGCGTAGGCGCCGTACAGCCGGGTGAGATGGAATCCCGGCGGCGGGATGTGCTGGCACAACCGCGCCAGCATCTCCAGAGGGTCGAGCGTGACGCTCTGCGCGCCGTGCATCGCCTGCACCCGCCGGCCCCGGTAGCGGGCGCGGCCCCCGTCATAGGTCAGCCGCCCCAGCGCGATCGGCGGATGCACCAGGTAGCGGCTCAGCCGCTCGACCCCCGCCCGGTCGTCCGGCTCCACCTGGATGGCGTGGTGCACCGAGAAGCCCGAGTGTCGCCACGACAGCAACCCCGCGGCCGCGTCCTCCTCGAGCCGCCCCTGTCGCACCAGCATCCGGATCACCCGACGCCGGAACAGTTCCTCGGCCACTCCGGACGCCGGCAGCGCGAGCGGCGTGAACTCCGCCTGCCGGTCGAACACGCCCGCGCTGACCAGCGCGTGCAGGTGCGGCTGCCAGTTGGCCAGATCCCCGTAGGTCTGGATCGACACCACCATCCCCGGCACGGCGCGCCGATCCGCAAGCCCCGCGCGATACAAGTCCCGCACCGTCCGCCAGGCGCAGCGCGACAGCGCACCCAGGAGTTGACGGTCGTAGAGGAAGAACAGCCGCAGCCGCTTCGGCACCGTGAACACCCACTGGCGGTGCGGTGCTGCCGCCAGCACCTCGGATCTCAGCCATTCCGCCCACAGCACCGCGCGCTTGGAGTGGCAGGACGGGCAGAATCCCCGCCGCTTGCACGACAGCGCCACCCGGAACTCCCGCCGGCACGCGTCGCAGCGCACCCGCGCGAAGCCATGCTCCTCGATGCCGCAATCCAGAAATGCCCACAGCGTGCGCTCCACCACACCCCGCCAGGCGCCGTAGCGCGACGCGAAGCGCTCGTCGTACACCTGCTTGAAGGTCTCGTGGTGGGTCTCGGCAAGCCGGTACAGGGGGGAGTCCCGCGCGCGGCGCGGGCGATACGCGGCCGGCCCGGCACAGGCGTCGGCCATGCGCCGAGGTCAAGCAGGAACCGCGCCGACGCTCCTCCGCGCGTGGTTGCCCCTCACGGCTCAGTCCCTTGCGCGGCCCCGGGACTAACAGCCCCCCCACTCGTCCGTCCGCGGGCGAACACAAGTACGTCGTGTGTCGGCCACCGGCGTGACAGCCGCATCACGCGGAGCCGGGCGCACAATCAGCGTGAGGAGCGGAACGGCGCGATCTTTAATGGGAGTGCCGGGGGCGGGAGTCGAACCCGCAGGAGCCTGAGGCCCGAGGGATTTTAAGGACTCGGGCGAGCGACGGCCGCCACGTCGGCCTTGACGGAGATAGACCTTCTCATGGAAGGGTTATGTCGGAGTAGGAATGCCCCTCGCGAGGCACCCCCTCCACAGATCCGGACGTGCGGGACTACCGCATCCGGCTCCTACCTCGGGGTGGCAACGCCGAGTCGCACGAGAGGATAGGGATGGCAGATGCGCGGGACAGGTAGCCATCGGGCGATCAGTCGCCGCATGCGAACCCAGTTGATGCGGCGGCATTGACCGCGCCGCCGCAGCACGCGGCACCAGATCCAACCGACGGCAAACCGGAACGCGGCCAGCGACTGGCCGTTCATGGGCACCCCGTAATAGCGGGTGTGCCCCGACACGACCGACCGCAGGTACGCGCCCTGCTCCGGGATGGGGTCGTGCATGCGACGCCGGAGTTCTCTTCGAACCTCCTGCAGCTTCGCCTGCCACCTCTT
>JBHICL010000536.1:0-2758 GCA_046759605.1 Alphaproteobacteria bacterium
TCATGAGGTGACATTCACAGGGATTTTCATCCACCGACTCACTGCGGGCAAGATCGATGAACAGTGGGTTGTCTTCGACGCCCTTGGCCTGATGCAGCAGATAGGAGGCGTCCCAGCCCCAGGGTAGGGTGGGAGTTAGGCTTTGGGGTCGGTCCGCGGCCGCGTTATAGTTGTGTCGCGGCCAGCAGCATGGACGGGTCCGATACGATGGTGTTCGGCCGCCTGGGCGACACCGAAATCGTCGCGCGAACCGCCCCCGAGGCCGTCGGAGACATCGGCGCCAAGATGCGACTCTATGCGAACATGAACCACATGCACCTGTTCGACCCTGAAACAGAGAAAGCGATCTGAGCGCCCTGACACCACCTCCGGACCCGGCAACGGAGCACCGCTACCGCGCCTTCCTCGGCGATATAGGGGCCGAGGGGACGGACGCGGCGCCCCGGATATTTCACGCGGTGCGGGCCATCCCCTATGGATCGACGGGGCATCGCGATCCCCTCGCGGTGCTGGACGCGAACCGGGGATCGTGCTCCGGCAAGCACATCCTGCTGAGAGACCTGTTGCGGACGCTCGGGTGCGAGGCGGAGACCGAGACGGTCTTCACGCATTTCAACAAAGGCGTCCCGGACCATCCGGACATGCCGGACGCGTTGCGGCGCATGCTTCGTGAGGGGGAGGTCTGGGACTATCACCATTATGTGGCGTTGGAGCAGGGTGGCGCTCGGGTGAAGCTCGACGCCACCTGGCACGACGCGCTCATACCGTTCGGCTTTCCGGTGAACCACAGTTGGAGCGGCCGTGGCGACACACGGCTCGCCGCGGAGCCCGTCCGCGCGTACGGCGCCCATGAGGACGTGATCGATTTGAAGCGGAAGCTGATCGCGGCCCTCCCCGCCGAGCAGCGCCGCAGGAGAGAGCGTTTCCTCAGGCTCCTGACCGACTGGATGGCGCACCTTTGACCGACCGTGCCCCGGACCTCTTCGTTGGCATCGACGCAGGGACCACCGGCGTGACGGTCGCCGTGTTCGATGCCGCGGGTAGGGAGCAGTCCAGCGCCTATCGTGAGTACCCGTGCCTCTATCCCCATCCCGGCTGGGTGGAGCAGGACACAGAGACGGTCTGGCGCTCGGTGTGCTCGGCGTGCCGGAGCGCCGTTGCCGGACTGTCCCAGGGCATCATTCGCTCGGTCGGCATCTCGAGCCAGCGGGGCACCTTTGTTCTGCTCGACGAGGACAAGCGTCCCCTGGGACCCGGAGTCGTCTGGAACGACAGCCGCGCGGCCGACATCGAGGACGAGATCTCCCGCCTGATCGACCCGGACCGCTTCCGCGAGCTGACCGGCATGCCTCTGTCGGCGTCCTGGACAAGCGCGAAGCTGTACTGGCTGCGCGAGCGGATGCCCGAGCTGTGGGCACGGGTCGCCCATGTCTGCAACGACCAGGAGTACTTTCTGTACAGGCTGGGCGCGGAAGGGCTCGAGACCGATCCCTCCTCGCTCACGCTCAACGGCATGCTGGACATCCGGAAGCTCACGTGGAGCGCCGAGCTCTGCGAAGCGCTGGGGATAGATAACGCTTTGCTTCCGCCGGTGGGCTCCCCCGCGGCCCAAGCCGGCGTTCTGTCCCGCGAGGCGGCGTCCGAGACGGGGCTCCCGGCGGGCGTCGCCATTTGCCGGGGCGGCGGCGACCAGCAATGCGCGGCCGTCGGCGCAGGCGTCGTCCGGCAGGGCCTCGCCGAGGTCACCGTGGGCACCGCCGCCATGCTCGTGGCCCACCTCGAGCGACCCGAGCTGGTCACTGGCCGGGCGCCCTATGTGGGAGCGCACGCGGTCCCGGGAAAATGGGACGCGGAAGGCGGCGCCTTCTCCATCGGCGGCTGCCTGCGCTGGTGGCGCGACACGGTGGCCACCGATGAAGCCGCCGAGGCCGGCCGGCTCGGCAGAAGCCCCTACGACGTCATGGCGGAGACCGCCGCCAAGGCGCCGCCCGGGAGCAGGGGCCTCCTGTTCCATCCATTCATGGCCGGCCAGGTCACTCCCTTCTACGACGCGTCCGCCCGCGGCGGCTTGTTCGGGCTCGGTCTCGATCACGACCGCGCGTGCGTCACCCGGGCGCTGTTCGAGGGTTGCGCGATGGAGATGCGGCTGATGGTGGACGCGGTGGATCGGGATCTCGAGGGCGGGATACGCGAGCTCAGGATCACCGGCGGCGGGACGAAATCCCCCGTCTTCCTCAAGATCCAGGCCGACGTCATGGGCCGCACGCTCGTGAAGCCGGCCTATGGCGAGTGCACGGTGCTCGGGGCGGCCATACTCGGGGCCGTAGGCGCGGGTTGCTTCGACGACGTGGAGCAGGGCGTTGCGGCGATGGTCCGGACGGGCGCGACCGTGGAGCCCGACCGCTCGCTCGATGGCCTCTATGGGGATCTTCACGGTCTCTTCATCGCGTGTTACCGATCCCTGTCCGGCGGCGAGACCTATGGTCGTCTCTTCGACTTCCAGAAGAAATACTACTGACCCGAACGGGATCATCCCGCCGGCCCTCCCGTTCGCGAGAAGGTTTCGTTGATCCATGTCAATGCGACCCCTCCCGACCGGAGCTATCGTGTGAATGTCACGGCGGAGAGTGGCCGCTCGTGACAACCCGGCGACGGCGAGTTTCAGGGAGGAGGGTCCGCGCCGGGTCTGTTGTCCTCACCCAACCTGAGACCGCCCGCGGATGGCTTCCGGCGGGCGGTTTTCTCTTGGTCCCGGAAC
>JBHICL010000537.1:0-2757 GCA_046759605.1 Alphaproteobacteria bacterium
GAGCCGAGAAGATACGCGACACCGAGGTTGTACTGCGCATTGACGTAGTTCTGCTGCGCGGACCGCCGGAACCAGTCGGCCGCCGACGCCGCGTCGGGTTTGGTCCCCAGCCCCGACGCGAGCATGACGCCGACGTTGAATTGTGCCTCGCGCAGGCCCTCCTCGGCCAGCAGCGTCCACATCGTCAGTGCCTGGCCGTACTCGCCGACGAGATATGTGCGGAATCCCTCCTCGAACGCGTCGACGAGCAGCGTAGAGATCTGAATCGCCGGAGGCGCGGCTTCGCCGGTGGTGGGTTCCTCGGTGCTCGGCCCGGCGTCGCTCGGTGGCAGGGCGGCTACTTGCGGCTCGGGATCTTCCGGCTGGGGGCTGGCGCCAATCGAGCCGTCGCCGCCAGCCGCGTCGGTGGAGGCATCAGGTTCGGCGACCTGTGGCTCGGCTGGCGTCAGGAGCGCGGCCAGCTCCTCACCGCCAGGCTCGACCGGCGGCTCTTGCTCCACTATCTCGCTTACGATCGTCGTCCCCGCACTCGTGTCGACTTCGCTCCCAGCTCCGCCATCGCCGACGTCGAGGAACAACATGGCAAGCATCAAGCGAGCCTCTTCGTGACCCTGGCGGGCGGCGCGACGGTACCATCGGGCGGCCTCCTCGTCGTTCACCGGCACGCCCAGCCCCTGGCTATACATGTCCCCCAGCATGTACTGGGCCTCGGCGTCGCCCTGCTGGGCCAACGGCTTCCACTCTCCAAGCGCCGCGGTGTAGTCGCCGACAACGAATGCCTCGAGGCCGGTATCGAAATCCGCGGCGACGCGCGTCGCCACCTGGGTCTCGCCGGCGACAGTCACGGGCTTCCGGATCGGTAGCGGAATACCTCCCGGCGCGAAAGCAACCCGGCCGGGTACGGCGGCCAGAGTTTCGGGCGTGGAAGGCGCGGCCGGGGTCGCGAGGGTCAGGGTTTCCGGCGCGGGAGCGATTGTTTCGACGGTCGAGGGCGCGGTCTCGAGCGTGGAAGGCGCGGCCCGGGTCGCGAGGGTCCGGGTTTCCGGCGCGGGAGCCGCCGTTAGGGGCGCGGTCCGGGGCGCGGGAGTCGCCGTTGCGGGGGTGGAAGCCGCTATCTCGGGCGGACGGCCGAAGCGTTCATCCTGAACCGCAAGCCGCACCTGCGCCAGGGTGTGGCCCTGGGTGGCAGCCAGCCTGAACCAGCGGTCCGCCTCAGCCTCGTCCTGGCGCACGCCTTTGCCGGACGCATAGTTCGAACCAAGCTTGAACTGCGCGTCCGCATACCCTTGCTCAGCGGCCAGGTGGTAAAGCTCGATCGCCTTGGACAGATCCCGGCTTACGCCGCTGCCGCGCTCGTAGAGCAGGCCCAGGCTGTATTGAGCCGTCGGATTGCCTTGCCCCGCCGCCCGACGCAGCCACTCGGCGGCCCGTTCGGGATTCACCTCGACACCGCGGCCACGGGCATAGAGCGCGCCGAGGCTGGCTTGGGCCTCCACGATGCCCTGATCGGCGGCGCGTCGGAACCATTTCGCCGCTTCCGCATCGTTTCTGACCACGCCGGCCCCTTCGACAAACATGGCCGCCAGATTGTACTGAGCTTGGGCATGTCCCTTGCGCGCCGCACGCCGGTACCAGGAGGCGGCCCGATAGGGGTCCGACGCGACGCCAAGCCCACGGTCGTAGGCGACGCCGAGGTTGTACTCCGCCTCGACGTTACCTTTTCCTGCCGCGGCCTCGTACCATTGGACGGCCGCCGCATGGTCTTGTGCGACGCCCCACCCGTTCTCGTACATCAGGGCAAGGTTGTATTGTGAGTTGACGTGGCCTTGCTCGGCGGCGCGTCGGTACCAGGCGAAGGCCTGAGCGTAGTCCTGGCGTACACCCTGGCCCTTGGCAAACATCACGCCGAGATACGCCTGCGCGTTGGCGTGGCCACGCCGCGCCGCCTGCGCGAACCATTCGACGGCCTTGCGGTAGTCCTGATTGACGCCCTGGCCCATGGCATACATCACGCCGAGGTTGGTCTGGGCGCGGGCATTGTTTTGCCGGGCCAGCGGCTCCCAGTGCGCGCGCGCCGCACTGTAGTCGCCGCGATTGTAGGCATCCAAGCCGGTCCTGTAGCCGCCCTTCGCGGCACGCCGGCCGGTAATATCGCCGACTGACCGTCGACTGGGCCCGAGGCGGGCCTTCGCCTGCTCATGGCCCTCGGCGGCGGCAATGCCGTACCAACGCCGGGCTTCCTGTGCGTCGACCGGGACGCCGATACCCATGCTGTACATCAGGCCAAGGTTGTAAGCCGCATCCGCGTAGTTCTTCTCAGCGGCGCGACGAAACCACAACACGGCCTCGGTATAGTCCTGGCGAACGCCGTAGCCGTTATAATAGAGCACGCCTAGCCCGTTCTGGGCCTCGGGCATGCCACGCTGCGCCAGCGGAAGCCAATTCCTGTAAGCCTCTTCGTAATCGCCGGCGCTGAAGGCGGTATGACCGGCTCGATAGTTTCCCCCCGCCTGAACCACGACGATCGACTCTGGAGACGCGGTCGGCTCACCGACCTCGACGGCCTGTGCCATGGCTGTGTCGGACAACCTGGCGGGGTCGACATCCGCCCAGGCAGGCACTACCCACCCGGCCCCGACCCCGAGGGCGAGTGCAAGACGTCTCATATGTGCAATCTCCCCCGGCGCTTTCGGGATTTCAATGTCTCGGGGGAGGTAGACAAATCTACCCACGTCCTGGACGAAGGATATCAGCCGA
>JBHICL010000538.1:0-2738 GCA_046759605.1 Alphaproteobacteria bacterium
GGCCTCGCGCACCCGGCGGTCCTGGAACAGCGGCCGGCGCAGATTGAAGGCGAAGGCGCGCAGGCCTGAAGCGATGCCGTGGTCGATCACGTCCAGGGTGACACGACCGTCGGCGACCGCGGGGAAATCATACTGGGTCGCCCAGCGCGAAGGGCTGAACTCGAAACGATAGTCGTAATCGCCAGCCTTGAATGCCTCGAACGCCACGCCGGCGTCACGATAGTACGCGAAGCGGATTTCGTCGAAATTGTGATGCCCGACGTTGACCGGCAGATCGCGGCCCCAATAATCGGGGTTGCGGCGGTACACAATGCTGCGGCCCTGTTCGACATTCTCGACCACATAGGGGCCGCTACCGACAACCGGCTCCAGTGTCGTCTCGGTAAAGTCCCGCCCCTCCCAATACGCCTTGGACAGGATGGGCAGGAAACCGGCGATCAGCAAAGGCAGCTCGCGGTCGCTCGCGTCGGCGAAGACGAAGCGAATGCCGCGCTCGCCCACGCGGTCGACGCGCGCCACCTTGTTGAAGGTGGTCCGCGAGTTCGGGCGGCCCTTGGTGCGGATGGTCTCCCAGCTGAAGATCACGTCGTCCACGGTGATGGGGGTTCCATCGGAGAAACGCGCCTCGGGCCGCAGATGAAACTCCACCCACGAACGGTCCTCGGGCGTCTCGACCGTCTCGGCGATCAAGCCATAAAGCGTGAATGGCTCGTCCCACACCCGGGCCATCAGGGTCTCGTTCACGAAGTTGAGGCCGGCGGCGGCCTGTCCCTTGATGGTATTGGGGTTCAGGCTATCGAAGGTTCCCACCCTGGCGAGCCGCAACGTGCCCCCCTTGGGCGCATCGGGGTTGACGTAGTCGAGGTGCTTGAAGTCCGATGGGTACTTCGGCGCCCCATGCATCGCGATGCCGTGCATGGGTCGGGCGTCGGCCAGCTGAACCGGGCTCGCGGCGAGCAGAAATACAGCGAGCACGGTCAGCGGAACCATGGCTGAACTTGTCATGATGTCATCGTCCTTTTGACGCGGCGTCCCCGGGTTGCTACCAGGGCTTGCGCCATCCGCGGGACTCCGCCATGTCTTGCCTGTTAGCCCAGCGACTCGGGAGGTTTCAACGACCATGCTGATCGGCGTTCCGAGAGAGATCAAGACCCACGAGTACCGCGTGGGCCTCGTCCCCTCATCGGTCAGGGAGTTGACACACCACGGTCACGCCGTGGTGGTCGAGACCGGCGCCGGCGCGGGCATCGGCATCGGCGACGAGGCTTACATCGCCGCCGGCGCCGAGATCGCCCCGGACGCGGAGACGGTATTCGCACGGGCCGAGCTGATCGTGAAGGTCAAGGAACCTCAGCCGCGGGAGGTGAGCCGTCTCAAGGCAGGGCAGGTTCTGTTCACCTACCTGCACCTCGCCGCCGAGCCAAAGCTCGCCAAGGCGCTCCTCAAGTCCGGGTGCGCCGCCATCGCCTACGAGACCGTCACGAGCCCACGCGGCGGGCTACCTCTGCTCGCGCCGATGAGCGAGGTGGCGGGGCGTATGTCCATCCAGGTGGGCGCCCACTACCTCGAAAAGGAGCAACGAGGCATGGGCGTGCTGCTCGGCGGCGTCCCCGGCGTGCCCGCAGCCCGGGTGGTCGTGCTCGGCGGCGGCGTTGCGGGCACCAACGCGGCGCGCATGGCCATGGGCATGGAAGCCAAGGTGACAGTGATCGACAAGTCCCTCGACCGGCTCAAGGAGCTGGACCTGCAATTCGGCCCGATCCTGAACACCATCTTCGCCACGGTGGACGCCATCGAGCGGCATGCCCTGGAGGCGGACCTGGTCATCGGGGCGGTGCTGGTCCCCGGCGCCGCGGCGCCCAAGCTGGTGAGTTGCGATATGGTGCGCGCGATGCAGCCGGGTGCGGTCCTCGTGGACATCAGCATCGATCAGGGCGGCTGCTTCGAGACCAGCCGGCCCACGACCCACGCGGAGCCGACATACATCGTCGATGACGTCGTCCATTACTGCGTGACCAACATGCCGGGCGCGGTCGCGCGTACATCCACGTTCGCCCTCAATAACGCCACCTTGCCGTTCGTGCTGGCGCTGGCCGAGCGTGGCTACCGTCGTGCGCTGCATGAAGACCCGTATCTCCGCACGGGACTCAACGTGCACGAGGGCCGCGTCACCCATCGCGCGGTGGCGGACGATCTGGGCTACGATTACCTGCATCCGGAGGATGCGATAAGCTGAGGGTACGCACCCGGGGGAGGGCCATGATGTCGGATGCGCGGCTGGAGGTCATCGCTGGCGATATCACCAAGCTCGAGGTGGACGCCATCGTCAACGCCGCCAACGACCGGCTGACGCCGGGCGGTGGGGTCTCGGGCGCCATCCACCGGGCGGCGGGTCCCGGTCTCGCGCGGGAGTGCGCCGCAATCGGTTACTGCCCCACCGGCGATGCGCGCATCACAAGCGGCCACGAGCTTGCGGCGAAGCACGTCATCCACGCGGTGGGCCCGGTATGGCACGGCGGCGGGGAGGGCGAGCCGGAGCTGCTGGCCGGCTGCTACAGAAGCACGCTCAGGCTCGCCGAAGAGCACGGTCTCGGCTCCGTGGCCTTTCCGGCCATCTCCACCGGCATCTACGGCTATCCCCTGGAGGCCGCGACCCGCGTCGCGGTGGTCACCGTGCGGGCGGCGCTCGCGGACTGCCCGGGCATCGAGCGGGTCGTCTTCAGCGTCTTCGACGAAAA
>JBHICL010000539.1:0-2737 GCA_046759605.1 Alphaproteobacteria bacterium
TACGGAGGGCGTTCTGGACGGCCTTCGACGGCTTCATCGGCGATCTTCTCTAACGCGCCACGTCAACCCAGAGCGGCCTTCAGGTTCGCCTCGATCCTGTCGAAGAACTGGGTCGTGGTGAGCCAGGGCTGGTCCGGACCGATGAGGAGCGCCAGGTCTTTGGTCATGTGGCCCGAGAGGACCGTGTCGATGCAGACCTGCTCCAGGGTGTCGGCGAAAGCCGCCACGTCGGGCGTTTCGTCGAACGCGCCGCGGTACTTAAGGCCACGGGTCCAGGCAAAGATCGAAGCGATCGGATTGGTCGAGGTCTCCTTGCCCTGCTGGTGTTGCCGGTAGTGGCGCGTCACTGTTCCATGCGCCGCCTCGGCTTCGACGGTTTTCCCGTCCGGGGTCGTCAGCACGGAGGTCATGAGGCCCAGGGAGCCGAAGCCCTGGGCCACGACGTCCGATTGCACGTCGCCGTCGTAGTTCTTGCAGGCCCAGACGAAGCCGCCCTCCCATTTCAGCGCGGCCGCGACCATATCGTCGATCAGCCGGTGCTCGTAGGTCAGGTTCTTTTCGGCGAACCTGTCCTTGAACTCGGACTCGTAGGTCTCGGCGAACAGGTCCTTGAAGCGCCCGTCATAGACTTTGAGGATCGTGTTCTTGGTCGACATGTAGACACTGAAGCCGCGTTGCAGCGCATAGTTGAAGCACGCCCGGGCGAAGCCGCGAATGGACTCGTCGAGGTTGTACATCGCCAATGCCACGCCGGAGCCGGGGAAATCATAGACCTCGCGACTAATCGTCTCACCGCCGCCCTCCGGGGCGAAAGTGATGGTAAGCGTTCCCCGCCCGGGCACCTTGAAGTCGGTTGCTCTGTACTGATCGCCGAAAGCATGACGGCCGATGACGATGGGCTTGGTCCAGCCGGGAACCAGTCTCGGTACGTTGCCGATGATGATCGGCTCGCGAAAAATGGTGCCGCCGAGCAGGTTGCGGATCGTCCCGTTCGGCGACCGCCACATCTTCTTCAGCCCGAATTCGCGTACGCGAGCCTCATCGGGCGTGATCGTGGCGCATTTCACGCCGACCCCGTGCTCTTTGATCGCCTCGGCGGCGTCGACCGTGATGCGGTCGTCGGTGCGGTCGCGGTTGTCGATGCTGAGATCGTAGTACGCCAGGTCGAGATCGAGGTACGGAACAATCAACCGGTCGCGGATCCAATGCCAGATGATCCGCGCCATCTCGTCGCCATCGATCTCGACCACGGGCCTCGCGACCTTGATCCTGCGCATCGGCAATCTCCATCACATGGCAGGCAGGCGCGCCCTCGAACGCGGCCGCACCATAGGCATGCGCGTATGGGCGCGCAAGGCGGGCCTCGCCACCCGCCGGGTCGGTCTACAGCCACTTGGACGGGACGGGGAGGCCGGCCGTCGGCATCTCGGCCAGCGCCGGCAACACGGAGTCCACGGAACTCACGAACCGCAGCAGGTCCAGATGCTCCGACCGTACGTACCCGTCCGTGACCATGGCTTCGACGAGCTCACGCAGGCGCCGCCAATAGCCATGGAGGTCCACCACCACGATGGGCTTGTCGTGCAGGCCCAGCTGTTTCCATGTCAGGATCTCGAACAGCTCGTCGAGGGTGCCGAGCCCACCCGGCAAGATGACGAAACCGTCGGCGAGGCTTGCCATGCGCGCCTTGCGCTCGTGCATGCTGTCCACGATTTCGAGCCGTGTGACATTACCGTGAGCCACCTCGTGGGCCTCGAGGAACCGGGGGATGATTCCAATGACCTCGCCCCCGGCCTCGAGGACGGCGTTCGCGATCGTACCCATGACGCCCACGCGGCCGCCACCGTAGACCAGGCGAATGCGGTGTGCGGCGAGAATGCGTCCAAGCCGCACGGCGGCGTCGCGATGGCCGTGCGGGCCGCGGTTCGAAGATCCGCAGTACACGCATAGGGAGCGAAACTCCATCATCGATACGTCCCGGATCGGCCGTTCCGTGGGACTGGCAGAACGCCCGGTTTTCCGTGGCGCTGTCAAGCCCGCGGGGTCGTTGCGTCGAATCGAGGTCCGTATTACCTTACGGCCGGTGACATGAACGATTCTCGTGAGGGTGCGTGAACCGCCCATTGCTGATTGGCGGCATCGCGGCGCTTGCTGCTGCGGTCGTCGTTGGGCTTTTTTTGTTCTTCCAGCTTCCGTCCCCCGATGACCCGCAGCCGGTTCCTGTGACCGCGGTACCGTCAGAACCGACCGAAGCCGAATCCGTCGCGCCTGAAGCGCCCGCGCCGTCCCAGGGGGCCGCCGTCGAGCCTGAGGCGACCGAGACCCAAGAGCCCGCCACGACGGCGCAGGTCGAGGAGCCGGAGCTGATCCTGGATCAGCCGCTCGAGGTGGAGGAAGGGGCCGGCGGCGAAGTTTCGCCGGCGCCGACGGCCGAGATGGCCGCGACGCCGGAAGCCTCCGGGAAACCGGGCCCCGTCGAGGCGGAAGCCGGCGAACAAGTCGCGGCCGCACCCGCGCCCGCCGAGCCGGCACGGCCCGAGGCGACCGCGCCCGCGGAGATGACGGAGCGGACCGAGACAGCCGAGGCGGAGGCCGTGGCGTCCGCCGAGGAGCCGGTGGCGACGCCCACGGAAGAGGGTGAGCAGCTGGCATCGTTGCCTAAGCCGATCCCGAGACCGAAAGCAAGCGAAGGCGCCGACGTCGAAGCGACGACTTCCGCACCAGCCGAAGCCGCACC
>JBHICL010000540.1:0-2722 GCA_046759605.1 Alphaproteobacteria bacterium
AGGTGACTCCATCGGTCGCCGATGGCGCGGCCGTTTCGGAAATAGAACGGACCCGAGGCGGCGAGCTGGCCGCCGAGCTGTCCATCCCCGTGCTATCGCGGACATGGCAATTTCTGCTCAAGGGACTCGAGGATCTGCGCACGGCGCCGTCGCCGCTTCAGGCCGCAGAGATGGTGCTTGTCCGCCTCGCGCACGTCGCCGACCTGCCACCCCCGGGAGACCTGATCCGGGAGCTCCGGGATCGGCCGCGGAGTGACGCGGTGCCGTCGACGCCGCTTCCCGCGGGAGACGCGACCGCGTCCGCTCCGACGCCCTCGGCCGGGCCAGCCGGGGTCGCGTCGGTCGATGAGCCGGCAACACCCGTGACCGGCGCCGCGAGCGCGCCCGCGAAGGCCCGGCGGGAGACCTCACCCGCGCGGGCGGTGGCCACCGATCCCACGGACTTCCGGGCGGTGGTGGAGCTGTTCGAGGCGCGCCGCGAGGTCCAGATCAGAAACCATCTGTACCACAACGTGCGGCTGGTGCGCTTCGAGCCGGGCCGACTGGAGATCAGCCTCGACGATCATGCGCCACCGGACCTGCCGGGGCAGGTGCTCAAGCACCTGCGCGCGTGGTGTGGCCCGCACTGGCAGGTCACGGTGGCCGAGCCGACCGATGCCTCCATGACACTGGCCGAACAGGACCGCGCCGCCGAACGGGCGCGCCTGTCGACGGCGCGTGAGCACCCTCTGGTCCGCGCGGCGCTCGAGACCTTTCCCGGCGCCAGGATCGAGCGGGTGAAACCGCTGGGCGGCGCCGGCGTCGAGCACGATCCGTTGCCGGCGGAGCCGGAAACGGGCGACGAGGACTAACGGCGATCAACCGCGGGAGCGGCTTTCTCGATGAAGAACTTTTCGCAGATCATGAAACAGGCCCAGGCCATGCAAACCAAGATGGCCGAGCTGCAGGAGAAGCTTGCACACGTCGAGGTCGAAGGCTCGGCCGGCGGCGGCATGGTCTCGGTGACCTTGAACGGCAAGCACGAGCTCAGGCGCGTCAAGATCGACCCCTCGCTCGTCGATCCATCGGAGCCCGAGCTGCTGGAGGATCTACTCGTCGCCGCCCATGCCGACGCGCGCGGCAAGCTCGAAGCCAGGCTCGCCGAGGAAATGCAGGAGCTTACAGGGGGTCTGCCGCTGCCACCCGGCTTCAAGCTGCCTTTCTAGATGCGGTCCTCACGCGCGGTGCCGGATCCATGTCCGCGGCAGAGATCGACCGTTTGATCGAGCTTATGGCCCGGCTGCCGGGACTCGGTCCCCGGTCCGCCCGGCGCGCGGTGCTTCATCTCATCAAGAGACGCGGCCAGCTCATGGAGCCCCTGGCGGCGGCGTTGGCCGAAGCCGCGCGAGAGGTCTCGGTCTGCCGGACCTGCGGCAACCTCGACACCCGCGATCCGTGCTCGATCTGCGTCGATTCCCGACGCGACCAAAGCGTGATCTGCGTGGTCGAGGAGGTCGGCGATCTGTGGGCGATCGAGCGGACGGGATCGTTTCGCGGCCGTTACCACGTGCTCGGCGGCACGCTTTCGGCCCTGGACGGTATCGGCCCCAACGAGCTGAATATCGGCGGACTGATCGACCGCGCCCGGGACGATGCGGTGCGTGAGGTCATTCTGGCGACAAATGCCACCGTCGCCGGGCAGACGACGGCCCACTACATCGTCGAGAGGCTGGGCGGTTGTGGCGTCGCCGTCTCGAGGCTGTCCCTTGGCGTTCCGGTGGGGGGCGAGCTCGACTACCTCGACGACGGCACGCTGACGGCGGCGCTCAAGTCCCGCCGGCCCATCTAGGAGGAGATGAAAAGCCATGGCACGTCTCGGTGCGCCTTTTGTGCTCGCTCTCGCGGCCACGATTGTCGGCGCCTCTCACGGCGCGGCCCAGGAGAGCCAGGTTCCCGTGTCCGACCGCACCGGGCTCGCTGTCACGGTGTATCAGGATGACCTCGCCTATGTGCGCGACCGGCGGCAAGTTTCCCTCAACGCCGGCGACAACACGCTCGCTTTCGTTGGGCTGAGCGAGCGGTTGAGGCCGGACACGGTGGTGGTTCAGCCGCTCGACGGCGGTCCCCTGGCTGTCAACGAGCTCGACTTCGATGCGCGGCTGCTCACGCCTCAGGCCATGCTGGAAGCGGCGGTGGGCGGGTTCGTCACCGTGATCCGGGTCAATCCATCCACCGGCGAGGAGACGCGCGAGCGGGCGATGATTCTCTCCACCGCCGACGGAGTCGTGCTCCGTTTCGACGATCGGATCGAGGTCGGCATCCCCGGGCGCGTGGTGTTCGACGAGCTGCCACCGGGGCTCAGGTCGAGCCCGACGCAGATCGTCTCGGTAAACGCCGAGACATCGTCGAGACAGGGATTGGAGCTCTCATACCTCACGAGCGGCTTGAGCTGGCATGCCGACTACACCGTGGTTCTCCACGCCTCCGGCGATCGTGCCGGCGTTCTGGGCTGGGCGAATGTTCTGAATGCCACCGGCACGCCTTTCGCCGACGCGAGGCTCTCTCTCGTCGCCGGCCGCCTCGGAGAGGAACAGCCGCCCGAGCCGCGCCTGCGCGCCGAGGTGGTGTCCCTGTCCGCGACCGCGGCGGAGACGCCGTCGGCGGAAGCACTGGACATCTATCAGCAATTCACGATCGCGCACCCGGTCACGCTGAAGCCGCAGCAGAGCAAGCGGCTGGCTCT
>JBHICL010000541.1:0-2706 GCA_046759605.1 Alphaproteobacteria bacterium
ACACCCATCCGTACTCCGCATGGCCAGATTTCTTCATCGCACGTTCTTCCAGCTGCCAATCGCCGTCAGCCCTGGAACTGGAGCCCTAGCTAGAGATGCTAGTTCTGACGCGTCTTCCAGCGATCAGCCCCGTACATGAACAAGCCCACACCTTGGTGATGCCGAAGTTTGTTGAGATGTGGATCACAGGTACTTGTTTACCGGCCTCAACGGACGCCTGAGCCTGTGACGGGTGGCGTCGTCTGGCAGAGGCGGTGCTGGACATGGCGCACGAGCGGATAGACGAAGACCCGCTTTGGGGCCGCGCCGTGGCGGGCATGCTGACGGTCCATCCGTCCGCGTCCTTGCGTGTCACCGAGGAGCTGCCAGTTGGCGGCCTTGTAACACGTGCCCGCGAAGCGTTGGGTGTCGACGAGGGTCTCGAGGAGGAGGGGCCGCGTGGCGTAGGCGGCCTCCCAGTCGTCCGGCAACTGACGGGCCGCCCGCGCCAGGATCGCGCTGGCGAGGTGGGGCACCCGGACCCAGGGGAGGATGAGGAAGCGGCTGTTGTTGACGACAAACCCCAGGTTACGCGCCCGCTGCTGCGGCGTCCAGCCAATCCAGCGGTCGCGCGCGGCCATTGTCCAGGCCGCGCTCGTCCAGAGCAGACACGCTAGAACCGGCGACGGGGTGGGGGTGGCGCGCACGAGGTAGCGCAGCTGCGCGCCGACGGGCACGCGGAAGCGCAGATAGTGGTAGCGATCGACCAATTCGGTCCACAGGGCCCGGTCCTCGGCGCAGTCGACCACCGTGAGGCCAAGCGGTCCGACGTCGCGCACGCGCCCGGTGATCGGGGGCGGTGGGTCGCTGGCGGCCGTCCAGGCGACACGGCGGGGTCCCTGCGGGCCGGTCGGGCGGAGCGGGGGGAGCACCAGGAGCCCGCGCGCGTGCAAGCGCGCCAGGAGTTGCCGGCATTCGTGCGTTTTCAACCGGCCGGTGGGGCGCGTCCAGTCGAGGAGCTCGCAGACGGTGCGCGCGATCTCGGTGAGGCCGAGCGCGGCGCAGTCGGTGGCGACCTGGCGCATCAGCGCGAGGTCGGCTGCCGAAAACGTCCGCCCGCCGCAGGTGACCGAGTCCAGCGCCGGGGGCGTGGGCACGTTACGGGGAGTGGGCGGCGGGGACGAGGTCAAGGCACTGGGCGACGGGCGAGCGCAGCAGCCCGACCAGCCGCGGGAACGCGTCCTTCCGTTGCTGCCAGCAGGTCCGCAGGACGCTCGCCAGGATCTGCTGCGCGCGGGCGCCGACGCTCGTGCGGTTGCCGCCCCAGGTCTTACGCGCGCAGACGGCGGGGCGGAGCGCCCGCTCGGCCACGTTGTTGGTCGCGTCGAGGCCGGGGCAGTGGAGAAAGCTGAACAGATAGGGCCGCTCGTGGTCGAGGTGCTGGGCCAGCCGCCGGTTGGCCGGCGTGCGCACCGAGCGGGCCAGCAGGCGGTCCATCGCGGCGTCGAGGCGCCCGGTCGCCACCGCGAGCCCGTGCCGCGAGATCGTGCCCGCCGCGTAGCGGTCGCGTAACGCGAGCGCCTGCTGGAAGTGCGCCCGGACGGCCCGCGGAAAGCAGGCGGCCGCCGGCGAAGCGATCGCGATCAGGTCCCGGCAGCGGCGCAGCAAGTGCGCCAGGCAGGTCTGATGAAACGCCTGCGGAAAGCCATAGTACGGGCGCCAGCCGTCATGATGCAGGAATCCGTCGTAGTCTTCGCCCAGCAGCGCGGCGGCCTCGGGAAACCCACGACCGGCCTGGATGGCAAACACGGTCACGTCCTCGGTCACGGCGACCCACAACCAGTGCAGGTGGGCGGCCACGCGCCAGCCGGTCTCATCGAGCCAGGCGACCGGCGCCGTGCGCACGGCCTGCACGAGCCCCTCATACGTCGGCGCGGCTTTCTCGCCCAGCCGCAGGATCGCGCGGCACAGCCCGCTCCGACTCACCTGGAGTCCATAGCCGTGGTGCAGGACGTCGGCCACGGCGCCGTGCGACAGGCCCCGTCCCTTGGTCAGCTGGGCCGCCACCGCCACCGCCTCGGGGCCCAGTTGGACCTGCGCGGCGCCGAGGGCATCGGAGGTCTGCAGCGGATGCCGGCCTTGCACGCGCCGGCCACATGCCGCACACCGGCCGATCTCCACATCGAACCGCCGGACGACGGTCAGCCGGACGATGTCTTCCTGAAACTGGGGCCGGCTGTCGGTGTGCACGACCCGGCCTCCACAGCACTCACACGTCGCGGGGAGCGGCACCCGGATCTGCTCATCGACTCGGTCGGGGGCGCGTCGCCGGGCGTGCGCCCCGTACTGGGATCCGGACTTGCGGCCCGACGGCTTGGGATCCGGCTTCGGGTTGTTCCGCGAATGGGGCGCCGCCTGCCGCTTGCTCTGCCGCAGCGCCTCTTCCAGCGCCCGGCGGAGCCGCTCGTTCTCCGCTCGCACGGAGCCGAGCTCTCGTTCGAGGGCTTCGAGTCGATCGCGGAGGTCCTGAACGCTGCGCGGTGTCATTCACCCCACGGTACCGGAAACCGGGGGAATTGTCCAGCCCTCCCTATCTTCGGCCCGATTTCATGCGGGCTCGATGGCGGTAAACAAGTACCGATTGTTGTCCTTGCCGTCACAGAGTTCAGGGGCACCAGGAAAGACGACCGCATCCATGTCATTGCAGTCACCAGCAAAAGCTGATGC
>JBHICL010000542.1:0-2706 GCA_046759605.1 Alphaproteobacteria bacterium
ATCGGATGACGTAGCGATGAGGGGGGTTGAGAGGGGTACTTCATGTTCGCAGCGTATCATTTCCATGCTATGCTTGCGGCCTTATGCGAGGAGCACTCGCCGCGCTTCTTCTGGCGGGCTGCGGCATGGCCGCCAAAGATTTGATCGCGCCCGGCCTGCCGCTGCCGCTGGCCGAGCGGCGCGCGGAAGCGATCTCGAACGTGCGCTACCAGGTGGAGTTCCGGATCGGCGAGCGGATCGAGGGCACGGTCACGGTGCGCTTCGATCTGGAGGGCGAGGACACGGTCGTGCTGGACTTCGATCAGCCGGCCGATCACATCCTTGCGGTCAGCGCGCCGTACGAGTTCACGGATGGCCACATCACCCTGGAGGCGACCCGCGAGGTCACGGTCGAGTTTGTCGCGGGCGAAGGGTCAATTCATCGTGAGGACGAGTTCGTCTACACCCTCTTTGTGCCCGACCGCGCCTCGCACGCCTTCCCCTGTTTCGACCAGCCGAACCTGAAGGCACGGTTTAAGCTCTCCTTGGAGGTGCCGGAGGGCTGGGTCGCGATCGCGAACGGCGCCGTCGCCGCGCGCCAGGGCCGGCGCATCACGTTCGCGGAGACCCGGCCCATCCCCACGTACCTTTTCTCGTTCGTCGCCGGCAAGTTCCAGGAGATTGCCGCGGAACGAAACGGCCGGTCGTTCCGGATGTACCACCGCGAGACCGACAGGGGCAAGGTCGAGCGCAACGCGCCGACCATCTTCGACCTGCACGCCGCGGCGCTGGCCTGGCTCGAGGCCTACACGCAAATTCCTTACCCGTGGGGCAAGTTCGATTTCGTCCTGATCCCCCCGTTCCCCTACGGCGGGATGGAGCACCCGGGGGCGATCTTCTACCGCGCCTCGACGCTGCTTCTGGACGAGTCGGCGACGCAGGAACAGAAGCTGGCGCGCGCGTCGGTGATCGCGCACGAGACGGCCCACATGTGGTTCGGCGATCTGGTGACGATGAACTGGTTCAACGACGTCTGGACCAAGGAGTCCTTCGCCAGCTTCATGGCCGACAAGATCGTGCACCCGTCGTTTCCCAAGCTCAATCACGCCCTGCGGTTTTTTACGGCGCACCATCCGGCGGCCTACGCGATCGACCGAAGCCGGGGAACCCACCCGTTGCATCAGGAGCTGGAGAACCTGCAGGAGGCCGGGACGCTGTACGGGGCGCTGATCTATCGGAAATCGCCCGTGGTGCTGAAGCAGATGGAGCTTCTGGCGGGCGAGGAGGCATTTCGCGACGGGCTGCGCGAGTATCTCAGGACTTACTCGTTCGCCAACGCCACCTGGCCGCAGCTGGTGGAGATCCTCGATCACCAGACCGACGTGGATCTCGAGGCCTTCAGCCGGATGTGGGTCTACGAATCGGGGTGGCCGACGATCACCACGCGCCTGACGCTTAAGGACGGCAAGATCGAGCAGCTGTTCTTGAAGCAGCGGGGTGGTGTTTGGAATCAGCGGCTGGACGTCCTGCTGGGTCCGTCGATGGCCCTACCGGTGACGATGGACGCGGCGGATGTGGAGGTAGCAGCTGCGCGGGGCCTGCCGGCGCCCGACTTCGTGCTGCCCAACGGCAAGGGGCGCGGGTACGGCCTGTTCGTCCTGGATGAGCGCAGCCTCCTCTATATAAAGGACAACTGGGCGGCAATCCGCGACCCGCTGACACGGGGGGTGATCTGGGAAACATTATGGGCCGCGCTGCTGGAGCGGCGGATGGAGCCGCAGGAGTTTCTCGCGCTGGCGCGCCAGGCGCTGGCGACCGAGACGGTCGAGTTGAACGTCCAACTGATTCTTGGCAAGTTGGGGGAGCTGTCGCGGCGCTATCTTGATCCGCCCGCAGAGCTTGAGTGGCAGGTCTGGGGGCTGATGCAGGCGGCCGCCTCGCCGACGCTCAAGTCGACCTACTTCAAGGCGTACCGCGATCTCGTCCGGTCGCCGGAGGGGGTCGAGAAAATGGAGCGCGTGTGGCTTCGGGAGCTAAAGATCCCCGGCCTGAAGTTCTCCGAGCAGGACGAAATGGCGACGGCGTTGGCGCTGGGACTGCGCGGTAGGTCGAAGGAGCTCTTGGACACGCAGGCGGCGCGGATCCAGAACCCTGACCGCCGTGAGCGCTTTGCCTTCGTGCGCAGGGCCGTGGAGGACCCCGACGGATTCTTCCAGAGCCTGAGGGACGGGAAGAATCGGCGCCACGAGCCCTGGGTACTGGAGGGGCTCGCGCTGCTCCATCACCCGCTGCGGGCCAAGCGGTCGGAAAAGTACATCTTGCCAAGCCTTGAGCTTCTGGAAGAGATCCAGCGCACCGGCGACATCTTCTTCCCGATGGGCTGGATCAGCACGACGCTGTCGGGGCATCGCAGCCGGAGCGCGGCGAGCACGGTTGAGAGCTTCCTGAGCACTCGGCCGGACTATCCGAGGCGGCTGCGGCTGAAGATCCTGCAGGCGGCGGACGGGTTGTTCCGGGCCGCGCACTACACCTCTGTCCCACGGCGATGATTTCAGGCTCTCGGTTGGCCTTTCTCAATGGATCCAATTTGTTTAGAATAAAACCACACGGCATAAGTGCCTCGTTCCGTAAATACGATGACGTTTGCTGATGGGGCTTGCGAGGCGAGGTCAAGGAGCGAGGAGGAGGCGATGCCGGGACATCGGCGACGAGGAGCGACACAGAGAT
>JBHICL010000543.1:0-2700 GCA_046759605.1 Alphaproteobacteria bacterium
GAGGAGATCGCCCTCGCGGCCCAGCGCCTGATCGACTGGCGTCGATAAGCCGGCCACCCGTTGGCCGCTTCAGCTCGTCAAGCGGTTCCACCACCCTCGTCTGCGCCGTTGCTCGCTCACGGACTCGTCGGCTTCCCGGCTTGCTCCGGCACCCCGGCCTTCCTGGCCGGCGACGGGCGCATCCGCCGCGTCACCATCTCCGCCATTCCGCCGCGCTGGAGCGGGCTCGGGCGGCTCGGCCGCCTCGGCCGCATGCAACGGCGCCTGCGGGACCTCCGCTTTCGCGGGTTCGGCGCGCGGCTCGCGCCTCCGCCGGCGGCGTGTCGGCATTTTCTGCGCCGCTTCCGACGCCTCCGCACCGACATCGGCATCCGCCGGCTCCGCCGGGATATCCTCCGCCGTACCCGCGTCGTCCGTGGTGGCAGCCTCTATGCCCGCGCGGCGGCGCCGGCGGGTCCGCGGCTTGCTCGCCTCCTCCACCGCCGCGGGCTCCGGCGAAGGTTCCAGCTCCGCGGCATCCGGCGGCTCCACGGCGGACGGCGCCTCCTCGCCTTCGAGCTCCGCGCCCTCGGCGGCGACGGCCGGCTCGCGCCGCGTGCGGCGGCGCCCGCCCCGCCTGCCTCGACGCCGGCGCGCTTTCTGCAACGATTCCTCATCCGGCGGTTCCTCCGCGGCAGGCGCTTCGGCTCCGACGTCGGCGGCGGCCGCCTCGGCCTCGAGCTCGGCCTCCTCCGCAGGCCGGCGCGCGCGACGCCGACGGCGGCGTGGGCGCTCGCCCTCGGCCTCGGGAAGTTGCGTCACCTCGCCTTCACCGGCGCGGACGACCTCCGGCTCACGCTCGGCCGCCGGTGGTATCGACCTGACGCGCTCGAGGCGGAAGTTGGGCGGGACCAGGTGGTCGTCACCGTCGATGGATACGAGGAACCCGTACCTGGCCTCAATGCTGTTGAGGGCGTGCCGTTTTTGATTGAGCACATAGATCGAGACCGATGTTGGCGCCGAGACCTTCAGCTCCTTGGTCCGCCGGCGAATGCCCTCCTCCTCGATCGCCCGCAGGACCCTGAGCGCCGCGGACTCGATAGAGCGCACCGTGCCCGAGCCGCTGCACATGGGGCAAGGCTGCGTGCTGGCCTCGACCAGGCTCGGCCGCATGCGCTGCCGGGACAGCTCGAGCAGGCCAAAGGGGCTGATGCGGCCAACCTGGATGCGGGCCCGATCGCTCTTCATCGCCTCTTTGAGGCGGCGCTCCACGGCGACGTTGTTCCGTGTTTCATCCATGTCGATGTAATCGACGACGATCAACCCAGCCAGATCGCGGAGCCTGAGCTGCCGCGCGACCTCGGTCGACGCCTCCAGGTTGGTCTGCAACGCCGTCTGCTCGATATTGCGCTCCCGCGTCGCCCGACCGGAGTTGACGTCGATCGACACGAGCGCCTCGGTCGGGTTGATCACGATGTAGCCGCCGGACCGCAGGCTGACGACCTGGTCGTGAATCTCGTCGAGCTGCGCCTCGATCTGATAGCGGTGAAACATGGGGATGTCGGCCACCTCATAGCGACGAACCCGCTTGGCGTGGGACGGGATCATCGTCTTCATGAAATCCTTGGCGGCCCGGTACGCCTCCTCGCCCTCGACCAGCACCTCCTCGATCTCGCGGGCGTAGAGATCGCGCAGGGAGCGCTTGATGACGTTGCCTTCCTCGTAGATGAGCGCCGGCGCGGTCGATTTCAGGGTGAGTTCGCGGATCTGGTCCCAAAGCCGGCGCAGGTACTCGTAATCCCGCTTGATCTCGGCGCGGCTGCGCTCGACGCCGGCGGTGCGCAGGATCACCGCCATGCCTTCGGGCGCGTCCAGGTCCGTGAGGATCGACTTGAGGCGCTTGCGGTGGGCAGGCAGGGTGATCTTGCGCGAGATGCCGCCGCCGCGCGCGGTGTTGGGCATGAGGACGCAATAGCGTCCGGCCAGCGACAGATAGGTCGTCAGGGCGGCGCCCTTGTTGCCCCGCTCTTCCTTGACCACCTGGACGAGCAGGATCTGGCGACGCTTGATCACCTCCTGGATCTTGTATTGCCGGGTGAGCGTCCTCAGGCGCTGTCTCTGCGCTTCGCCGACACGCTCGATCTCGTCACTCTCGTCGCCACCTACGGTTTCGACGCTGTCGCTGCGGCTGCCCTCGGGGTCGTCGCTCTCCTCCGGCTCCACCTCCGAGCTTTCGGCTATGAGGGCCTCGCGATCCTCGATCGGAATGCGGTAGTAGTCGGGGTGTATCTCGTTGAAAGCCAGGAAGCCGTGGCGGTTTCCCCCGTAGTCGACGAAAGCCGCTTGCAGCGATGGCTCCACACGTGTGACTTTGGCGAGGTAAATGTTCCCTTTCAGCTGTTTCTTCGTTGACGTCTCGTAATCGAACTCTTCCAATCGGTTTCCATCGGCAACTACAACTCTTGTTTCTTCGGGATGGGTTGCATCAATCAGCATTCTCTTCGTCATGTTCAGCTCTGCTCCGCGGTCTGCCGGACAACGCCCGCGCGAACTCCAGGCGCGCCGGTATCCGCTCTGATCGAAGCCCGCGATACGAAACTCGAACCGTCGAACGGCGAAGACTCGCGGCCAGGACGGCGAGATCAACTGCTATCGCACCCAAGACAGGCGCCGTGGGGTGGCTTCGATGTTGCTTCGTAACCGCGCTTCGTACGCCATCCC
>JBHICL010000544.1:0-2697 GCA_046759605.1 Alphaproteobacteria bacterium
GAGCGGCAGGCGGATGATGAAGGTCGTTCCCTTGCCTTCCTCGGAGTCGAGCTGGATCGTCCCGCCATGCTTCTTGGTGACGATGGTGTGAGCGATGGCGAGGCCCTGACCGCTCCCCTTGCCCGGCTCCTTGGTCGTGAAGAAGGGGTCGAAGATCTTGGCCGCGCTTTCCTTCGATACGCCGATACCGTCGTCCGAGACACGGATCTCGGCGTGCGTTCCCAGGTTTCGGGTCACCACCGTGATGCGTCCGCGCTCCCGGCGTTCGACGTCCTCGATGGCGTGGGCGGCGTTGACGATCAGGTTGAGCATCACCTGGTTGAGCTCCCCGGGAAGACACGGCACCGGCGGCAGCGTTGCGTCGAAATCGGTCTCCAGGTCAGCCACATGCCTGTACTGATTGCGTGACACGGTGATGGTCGTGGCGATCGCGTGGTTCACGTCCACCTCGCTCTTCGCCTTCGCCTCGGGGTATGAGAACTCCTTGATCGCCTGCACGATCTCGCTGATGCGCTGGACCCCTTCCATCGATTGCTCGATCGCATCGGGAATCTCCGCCAGGAGATAGTCCCGATCCTCTTTGCCGAGTCCATGCACCTTGGCCGGTCTGCTCTCTTCGCGGTCCTCGGCAAGGATCTCCGTGAACTCCTGGAACGACTCCTGGAGAAAGCGAAGGTTCTCGCCCACGTAAAGAACGGGTGTGTTGATCTCGTGCGCGATGCCGCCGGCGAGCGTGCCGAGGGACTCCATCTTCTGGACCTGCAGGAGCTCGCGTTCCAGGGCCATCCTTTCCTTTTCCGCGCGCTCGCGCTCGTGGATTTCCATCTCCAGGGCTTCGTTGCTTCTCCTGAGCTCCGCGGTACGCTCGGTCACCGCCCGCTCGATGACCCGCGTCCGGTTGGCCGATGCCGCCAGGTGGTAAACCAGGACCGCCGTGAGGAAGAGTCCGTATAGCGCGACGGTCCACGGTAGCAGGCCCAGGCCGCCCTCGAAGTATTCCGCGGTCGGCTTCACGACGATCGTCCAATCCCGGCCCGCAACGTTGTGGGTGGTGGCGCTGTGGAGCCCTTCGTAGACGCGGGCCTCGGGCACGGGTGCCGACGACCCGTCCGAGAACGGCGAGGGGTGGTAGTAGATGAGCCGGTGCTCCGAGGCCGCACCGGTGTCGTAAAGGTAGACGTCGAGCCCGTTGGTCGTCGCGAGCTCGGATAGCGTGGTCTCGATGAGGTCGCCAATGCGAAACACGCCGACGACAAAGCCTACCAACGCCTCGCGACGCTCGGCGACCGTCGTCGGCTCCGCGTCGCCATAGACCGCGCGAACGGTTACGAGGGCCGCACCCTCGGCCGTTTCGGGAAACAGCCTGGCGCGCTGGGTCGCGATGATCTGGCCGCTATCTCGCGCAAGGCCCAGCACGATCCGGCCCGTGGCCTCGGAGGCGAGATCGAACCCCAGCGCCCCTTCATTTCCTTCGAAGGGCTCGACGTAATAGACGGGAAAGTACTCCTCCCTCGTTGCCGCGGGCACGAGCTCCTCCCGCGCGTTTCCCTCCATGAACTGGAAACCGAAAAGACCGTCTGTCTGGGCCTGCTGCTCGTAGGCCGCGCGTTCGCCATCGGCAACCCGCGGGATCCAGCTCAACGACTGGATGCCGGGATAGCGCGGCAAGTTGTTCTCGGCCAGGGCGTAGAACTCCCAGCGGTCGACCTCATTCGAAGCGACCATGAACGAGCCGATCGAGTTGACGACCTCCACGTAACGGTCGATGGCCTGAGCGACGACTGCCGTGTAGTGCGCCGCCGGTCTTTCGAAGGCGCGCTCGACCCTGTCCCGCTCCAGCTTGCGGGTATGGACGAAGCCGATCGTCGACAGCGTCACACCGAGGAGGACCACGAGGGAAATTATCGGGGAACGCCTCAGGTTCGCCCTGAAACCGCCGTGATCCGGTTTTCGGCTCGGCGAAGGTCTGGCCGCGGCTCGCCGGCCCTGGCGCATGGATATCTTGACGCGACGCCAGCAGGTCCGCCTTCTCATATGGTGGCCCGCATCCCTGGCTCTGCCCCGGACAGCCATGACCAGGCGCGTGGCTCGGTCGTGAAGGTTTCCCCACGTTTCTCCTGCCCCGGTGGCGATAGTCCCGAGATGTCTTATGGCGCTCCTCGGTGTGAGCGAGCTCCGGCCCCAGGATAACGCGCCCCTGACCGGCCCCAGCGACGCCCGGGCAGTTCCAGCGACCCTGGCGACGTGCGGCGTCATCGGCTCACCCCGTTCTCGAGACGCTCCCGGTGGCAAGACCTGGCATCTCCATAACTCGTTAACCTAGCCAGGGATACGTTCGTGCCCGAAGGTGTGTATCCCAGGGGACGGCTCGAGCGTGAGGCGCCCCGAGATTCGAGACAGCGATGATGGTCGGTAACGTTTGGCTGGTTGACCGGGCAGGGTTGCTTATGGCCGCGCCGCTGGGCAGGTGGGATGCAAAAGTGTCCGCACTGGGTGCGTTGGCGCTGCTCCTCGCTGCTTGCGCCCCACCACCCCCGTTGCCACCGGAGAGTCCTCCGGTGGAGCAGACGCGGACAGAACCGCCGGAACCTGCCGGGGACGCGCTCGCTGCCTCCGTTGTCACCGAGCAGAACGGCGCCGTGGAAGCGCCGGAGGCCGCTCCCGAGATCATCCGCGCGACCCAGCGTATGCTGATCG
>JBHICL010000545.1:0-2693 GCA_046759605.1 Alphaproteobacteria bacterium
CGTAGAGGAACAGGTCCAGCACGCACTCCGGTTGACGGTACTGCCAGATCTCGGCACCGGCCTCCTTACGGACGAACCCCGGCTTTCCCAAAAGATCCGCCACTTGGTTGGGGACGAGTCCCACGACCTGCTGCGGGTTGTCGTCGATGGGCGGCGGCGCCGGCGGGGGAGGAGGCGCCAACACGAGCGGGTCCGCGATGTCGGCGTGAGTGTCGATGACAGCCTGCGTCCCCGGACTCGCCAGGACGGTCTCGTCCGGCGCCACGTCCACCGCCTGCTCGGAGACGGTCGCATGGCAGGCGGACAACAACAGCGCCGCGAAAGACGCGCCCACAATTACGTGCGAATGCCAGGACGCCACCTTCATGGCCTCATACCGTCATGAAAAGCACGAGTACGGCAACCGTTATCAATACAGCAACGCTCATCGCCAGGCGCGATGGGGGGCTGTGCTTGGCGCGGCGAGACGCGCCGGCGCTACTGCTCCTTCGTCTGGGCCTCGACATTGCCGCTCAGCTCTCCACCGTTCTCGACGTCCAACGTGCCGTAACGCACGCACCCCGCGACTCGGCCGTTCCGTGTGATGGACAGGCGCTCACGAACGACGAGATCACCTTCGAACCGACCACAGATCCGGGCGGTCTCCACTTGTGCGGAGCCTTGGAACGTTCCGGCGTCAGCGATCTCCAGTGATCGACCTTCGAACGAAGTTGCTTCAACCCGGCCCTGCACCACGAGCGTATCGCAGGTCGTTATCTCCCCCGACAGTACGATGTCGCGTCCGACCTGAAGGACGCCGTCTCTCGACCGGTCGCCTCGGGAGGCCTGATCCCGCGGATCGTAGGTCAGGTTGGGAATATCCACACTGCGTCTCGCCTGACGTTTGAGAAAGCTCGGGTCGGTCTCACCACTCCGGCGATCCTTGGCATGCTCCACACGCGCGTCCGCCACAGCCGGTTTTTCCGACGTCATAGAGCTCCCGGCACTGAAACGATCTGTCAAAGTATTGGCGTGGTCTGCTTGAAGACTGCTTTCGAATCACTTAACAAAATATTGATTTTCATCACAAGCGCAAGCATACGTGTCGAAGAAATACCAAAAGTTGCTCCTATCGAGCCCGCCGCTATACTCCGGCCGCCCATTCGTGGCGGCGTAAACCACATCCGGGGTGACGCATGTCCGGGACGGAAGGACCGAGGGACGATCTCGACACGATCTGCATCGGCAACGCGATCGTCGACGTGCTCGCGCAATGCAACGACAACACCATCGACCGGCTCGGCATGACCAAGGGGTCGATGACGCTCATAGAGGCCGACGAAGCCCAGGACCTCTACGAACAGATGGGTCCTGCGGTCGAGGCGTCGGGAGGATCGGCGGCGAACACGGCGGCGGGAATCGCGTCGCTGGGAGGACAGGCCGCGTTCGTCGGCAAGGTTCGGACCGACCAGTTCGGCGGTGTTTTCACCCACGACATCCGCGCTGTCGGGGTGGAGTTCGATACAACGCCGGCGACCGACGGCCCACCGACCGCCCGCAGCCTCATCTTCATAACGCCGGATGCGCAAAGAACGATGAATACCTATCTCGGAGCGTGCGTGAACCTGGGACCCCGGGACATCGAGCCCGAGCTGATCGCGCGCGGCCGCGTGACTTATATGGAAGGCTATCTGTGGGACCGCCCCGAGGCCAAGGCGGCGTTCCTCAAAGCCGCTGAATTGGCCCACAGGGAGAAACGGGACGTTGCGCTGACCCTGTCCGACCCGTTCTGCGTCGAGCGCCACAGGAGCTCCTTCAGGGAGCTTATCGCCGGTCATATCGACGTGCTTTTCGCCAACGAGAAGGAACTCGTCTCGCTCTACCAGGTGCGCGATTTCGACGAGGCGCTGCAGCACGCGAGACACGACTGCCGTATCGCCGTTCTGACGAGAAGCGAGAAGGGGTCGGTGGTTGCCGGCGGCGATGAGGTTCATGTGGTGGACGCGGAACGGGTCGACGAGGTGAGGGACACCACCGGAGCCGGGGACCAGTATGCCGCAGGTTTCCTGTTCGGCCTCACCCGTGGGCACGATCTCGCCATATGCGCGCGCCTCGGAAGCATCGCCGCGGCCGAGGTGATCAGCCACGTGGGCCCACGGCCACAGACAAGCCTGGCGGCGCTGGCGGCCAGCAAGCTTCGCGCGGGTTGAGCCGGGAGCGGTCCGTCACTGGGCCCAGAACGTCTCCATCACCGCGCCATAGACCGGCACCGCCGCGGGCCGCGCGACACGGTTCCAATAGGCCACGCGGAAGCCCGGCTGGTGGTACAGCGGCACCACGTAATAGTTCCACATGAGGATCCGGTCGAGGGCACGCGCCGCGGCCACCAGCGTCTCGCGGTCCTGGGCGGCCACCAGCGCGTCGATCATGGCGTCGATGGCGGGATCGCTTACGCCGGCGTGGTTGCGGCTTCCCGGGCTGTTGGCCGTCTTGGTGCTCCAATAGTTCTGCTGCTCGTTGCCGGGCGACAAGCTGACACCCCACCGCCGGACAACCATGTCGAAGTCGAACTCATCCAGAACCGCCTGGTATTGCGCGCTTTCCACCACGCGCACGCGCACATCCACGCCCAGCCGTTCCAGGCTGCGTGCATAGGCGAGCGCGATTTTCTCGTTGGACGGGCTGATCAGCATGATCTCGAAGGCGAAGGGATT
>JBHICL010000546.1:0-2691 GCA_046759605.1 Alphaproteobacteria bacterium
ACGTTGCCGGGGCCTCGCGCCTGCCACGGAGCATCCGGACCGTTACGTCGTGGGCCAAGGCCCCAATGGACGGCCGATGCCCACTTAACAGTCAGCGGAAGGATGTCTATGATTTCGCCTCGATCCCACATGACCGTTGAATCAGATCAAGGAGTGCCAGGATGAGCGAACTCGGTGGCCGGTCCATCGAGCTCAACGGGGTCACCTACCGGTGGCCGCCGAAGCCGGTCGTCGTCGTGTGCATCGATGGCGGCGACCCCGCCTATATCGACCGGGGCCTGAAGGACGGCATCATTCCGAATATCGGGCGGTTCATGAAAGAGGGCTTCAGCGCCATCGCCGAGGGTGTCGTGCCCAGTTTCACCAATCCCAACAACATGTCGATCGTGTGCGGCGGTCCGCCGTCGGCCCACGGCATTTCGGGCAATTTCTTCCTCGACCCGGAGACCGGGGCCGAGGTGATGATGAACGATCCGAAGTTTCTTCGCTCGAGTTCGGTGCTGGCGGAATTTTCCCGAAACGGCGGCAAGGTTGTCGCGATCACGGCAAAGGACAAGCTGCGAAAACAGCTCGGCAAGGGCATCGAGATCGCGCAAGGCAGTATCAACTTTTCGTCGGAAAAGGCCGACCAATGCACGCCGGCGGAATACGGCATCGAGAACGTCCTCGCGCTTGTGGGGATGCCGGTGCCGGAAGTGTACTCGGCCGATCTCTCCCTGTTTGTCCTCGAGGCGGGCATAAAAATTCTGGAGCGCTGCCGCCCCGACCTCATGTACCTGTCCCTGACCGATTACGTTCAGCACAAGTACGCCCCCGGAGAACCGGAGTCTGACGACTTCCTCGAGAAGCTCGACGACGCATTCGGGCGGTTGGCGGCGTTGGGGGCTGTCGTCGCGTTGACCGCCGATCACGGCATGAGCGACAAGTCCAAGCCGGACGGCTCGCCGAACGTGATCTTCCTCGAGGACGAGCTCGACAAGGCGTTCGGCAAGGAGACCACCCGGGTGATCTGTCCGATCACGGATCCTTACGTGGTTCACCACGGCGCGCTTGGCGGGTTCGTGCGGGTCTATTGTTTCGACGGGGCGGCGCCGGAGGCGGTCATGCGCCATGCCCGGGGACTGCCCGGCGTCGAAGCGGTCTTCGACAAGGCCTCCGCCTGCGCCGAATTTGACCTGCCGCCCGACCGCGAGGGTGACGTGGTGGTGATCAGCGAGGCGGGCACCGCGCTTGGCAAGTCCGAAGCCTGGCATGATCTGTCCGAACTCCAAGGCAAGCCGCTGCGATCGCACGGCGGGATCGCCGAGCGGCGCGTGCCGTTCATCCTTTCCGCGCCGCTCAACGACGCTTACGCGGCCCGCGCCGAGTCGCGAAGGCCGCGCAACTACGACATATTCGACTATGCGATCAACGGGGTCGATTAGCGGCTTGCCGAGCGCGCGCCCGGCACGCGTCTTTCGTCCGTCACGCTCGCGGTCGGTGAAGTTCAAATGGCTCGGGCCGTCGGCGGTCGAGCTTGCTCCCGATAACGTCGAGGCCAACTACGAGCTTGCGAAGACCTATGAGGTGATGGGCGAGCGGGTCAAGGCAGTCGCCTCCTGGAAGAAGGTCCGCGAGCTTGTCGCCAACCGGCCCGAGCATGCCGCGATCGCCGCCGAGGCCTCGGAAGCTTTGGCCCGGATGTCACGCTGAACCTTGCCGGCTGCCAACGAGGGGCGGCCAGCTCGCCCGTTTGAGCGGCGGCAATCTACCTGGACCGCCCGTGGCTTGCCCGAAGCATGTCGTGATCACCGGGCCAGGGCCACGCTCGCCCTCATTCGCGGCGCGAGGGAGTGATAGGCTCGATTGATGCGAGAGAGAAAATCGGTCGCCGGGAACGAGGTTTGGAACGGAGGGACGCATGAGTTTGGAGCGATTGGGTTACACGCCGAAGGGGCTTTACATCGGCGGCGAGTGGCTGCCCGGCGCCGCCGGCAAGAGCCTCGTTTCGATCAACCCTTCGACCGGCGAGCGGCTCGCCGAAGTCCCTTGGGCGGGCGAGGAGGAGGTGAACCAGGCGGTCGAGGCCGCCAAGCGGGGATTCGCCGAATGGCGCAGGGTGAAACCGGCGGAACGCGCGCGGTGTCTCGAGGGGCTCGCGGACCGCATCCTCGCCAACGCGGAAGAGCTCGCGTTGCTCGACGCCTATGATTCAGGCAACACCGTTTCCGCAATGCGGGGCGACATGAAGTGGTCGGCGGGTACGCTAAAATACTTTGCCGGTCTGGTTCGGGAGATAAAGGGGGAAACCTTCGCCGACGGCCCGAACCATTTGAACTTCACCGTGCGTGAGCCCTACGGCGTGGTGGCCAAGATCGGCGCCTTCAACCATCCCTTCCGTTTCTGCGCCGAAAAGGTCGCCGCGCCTTTGGCGGCCGGCAACGCGGTCATCGTCAAACAGCCCGAACAGGCCCCGATTTCCGGCCTGCGCTTCGGCGAGCTTTGCGACGGCCTGTTCCCGCCCGGCGTGGTCAACGTGCTGACCGGAGACGCGGTGGCCGGCTCGGCCCTTGTTCGCCACCCGGATGTTCGCAGGATCGCCTTCATCGGTTCGGTGGAGACGGGACGCATTATCGCCCGCGAGGCCGCCGAGGGAATCAAGACGGTTACGCTCGAGCTCGGCGGCAAGAACCCGATCATCATCTTCCCGGA
>JBHICL010000547.1:0-2689 GCA_046759605.1 Alphaproteobacteria bacterium
CAGGCGGTAGAAGATTCCCCGATCCAGGACGACACGTTCAACCGCTACCTCGAGGGCGGTCAGCTGCTCTGGATACAGACCCTTCAGTCGCAGCCATTCGTCGTCTACGTCCTCGCGGTTCCTTACGGACGCGATGTGGATACGCCAAACTCTATCATTCGCCCGAACCTTCGCCGGAGCCGAGAATTTCGCGCGTGCAATGCGCGGCGTCGAGGTAACGACATTCGGAACAGGCGCCGCTCTCGGGACGTCTCCCGTCTCCCCCGCGGCCGGAACAGCTTCGGTTTCCTTCGCGGAAGCCGTCGGAATGGGGCTGCCGACTATGGCAGCGAGCCGGCCGGCGATATTTTCGGCAAGGATAAATCCAAATCGCGCGTCCGAGCCTGCACTGTCATGGGGCGCCGCCGCCGCTTGCCCGCTCTTGTCGCCAGTGCGCTCGACCGCTGCGAGCATGTCGTCGAAGTACTCGCCAAACTGCTGTCGCGGGAGCTCTGTGGCCACAAGACGTGCGCGCACGTCGTTCAGTTTGCCCACATCATTGATGCTGGCGAGGAACGGCTCGGATCGCAGTCCAAGCTCGGCCGCGGCCTGGGCCAGGCTGAGCGGCCGCTCGAACCGCTCCGCCAAAGCGAAGATCGGCTCGTAGCCCGAGGCGTCGCGTAGCTCCGGATCGATTCCAGCACGAACGAGCGCACTGCGGAACCTCTCGCGGTCTTCCTTGAGCAGTTCCTGGAACACCTCATCCGGCGGGTAGAGTGCGTTGATCTCCGCGAGCTGCTGCGGGTAGAAGGTCCCCGAGTTGTTGGCGAATGCACGCACTTCATCGCGCGCGTCCCGCATGCCATCGGCATGACAGGACATGCACGAGATGCCGGCGTATATAGTGCTGTCGCGCGGGTGGTTGCGGTCCTGCACGATCACCGTCGGTGCCTCGTCTATTCGCTCGCCCACGGCGTCGATCAGCATGTAGCCCTGAAAGCCGTTGGGCAGGTTGAAGATGACCTCGCCACCGTTGTGCTTGAACGGCACGAAACTGAAGAACAGGCTTTCCGGGGCCTCGGTCTCGCCATAGCTGCGACCGTCGGGGCCGAGGGGCCGGTGCAGCAGGTCTTTGCGGTTTTCGTAATCGGCTCCCGGGTCGTCGTCGGCGAAGTCGTAGCTCTTCCAGTATGCGCCAAAGAGGGCATCGTGGCGCTCGAGCAGCCGGTTGTACTGGGATACGCCTGACTCTTGGATACCGGCGCGCGCCACACGATGCAGGTAGATGTTGCGACGTGCGTTCACTCCGAGGCGAGCTTCGAGTTTGCGCACATCACCTGGAATATCCAGGAGGTCGTAATAGAGCGGCGGCAGGGTGGCCTTGGCGACGAACCAATCCGCCCTCAGATAGGCCAGGCGCTTGGCCGTGACAACGTATGCGGGACTGTCCTCCCGATCCGCCACCGGCCGCACGACATCGTTGGAGAACCCGTATAAAGCGCGGCCGTCGTTTCTGGACGGGGTCGCAGCATAACTCGCGGCGTCGTCATAGTAGGCGTATGCATCGGCCAGGTTCTGCCAGTCATCTTCGTCCCAGCCGAGATCATGTAGCAGCACACGAAGAATGGTCCCCGCTGGGTCGACGACATGGGGCCTTACGACGCGGCGTTGCCACGAGAGGCTGTTGAGCGCCTTCGCGAGACCCTGCCGATAGATCTCCATGCGCTCGTCAGACTCGCCGGCGTTGTAGAGATGGGCAAGGGTGAAATATCGCGCTAGCGGCCGGTGCCGTGGATCCATGGTCGCCAGGTCATCCTTGATGAACCGCTCGATTTCGGCTCTACCTATGAAGGAACGCTCGGCGCCCGGTGAAGCCGCTCCATCCCCCAGCGAGGCGATCCATTGACGAATCACCTCTTTGTCTGCCTCGGGGACCGGCTCTTCCGCGAGGAATTGGGCCCCATCGGGCATCTCATCGCTGGCAACGAGCCGGAAAAGCTTCGAGCGGTCGGGATGTCCGGGCTCGATGAGCTTACGCGTCTTCGCGAGCTTGCCCAAATCGAGGACGAAATCGAAGCCACCCTTCGGCCTGTCGTACTTGCGAACACCCGGAGGGCCGTGGCAGCGGGCGCAGTTCTGCTCGAAGATGCTTTGGACCTCTGGCGCGAGTTCGGATTGATTCAAGTCTGATGCCAGCAGCTCTCCGGCGTGAGCGGTCAAGAACGCGCCTACCGAGAACCCCAGCTGCACGAAGATCCCTGCTTTCATCTTCCTATCGACCCCAGGCTGGTCGATCCCCTCAATCCACTTGCAAGCGCTGGCGAAAGGAAGCAACAGACGCGGATTCACACATACGTCCGCGTGGCGCGCACTGTGGATTTTGGGGATATCTTGAGGATTGCGGGGATAGTAATGCGGACGAGTAAGTGACAGTAAGATCATACAACTTGAAATAGAACTTTTGCCCGAGCAAGCCTTTCTAATATAAGAACATTTTGAAACAGGTCCGGCCTGAGGTGCTATTTAAAATAGCCAGACAGAAATTTGGAGAGCACCTACCACGAAAATCTGAGAGCTGGGAATTAGGGGGATAGATTCCCCCGCTTCGTCTAACCGCCATTCATTCCTCGACCGCCTGTCGGGCGGCCTCGAGATACTCGAGGGCGCGGGTGAGTTCCGCCGCGACGGAACGGAACTCGTCCTCGAACTC
>JBHICL010000548.1:0-2688 GCA_046759605.1 Alphaproteobacteria bacterium
TCGGCGCCGGCGTCGTCGCCAAAATCATCGAATAGGGTGAAGCATCGGGACCGCGACCCAGAGGGAACCGTCGGCCTTGGATCTTCGGCCTCGAGGGGCCGGCGGGCGTTGCGGCGCCCGCCCTTCCGCCTCTTCCGCGGCAATGGACGGGCCTTCGGATCCGGCGTTCGGTGTCGAAGGAGTGTAGCTCAACTGGTAGAGCACCGGTCTCCAAAACCGGGGGTTGGGGGTTCGAGCCCCTCCACTCCTGCCAATCAAGGCGGCGCCCCTAGGCAAGGGCGCGTGTGAATCAGCGGCAATAACCGGATCGAACGCGATCGATGTCGGAGATTCGGCGCAGACGGTATGGCAAAGACTTCCCCACTTCAGTTTATCCAGCAGGTTCGCCAGGAAGTTTCCAAAGTGACCTGGCCGACGCGGAAGGAATCGACCGTCACCACCACCATGGTCTTCATCATGGTTTTTATGGCGGCCGCCTTTTTCTTCATCGTGGACCAGGTGTTGTCGCGCCTCGTGAAATTGATCCTGGGTCTTGGAGGCTGAGGCCATGGCGCAGCAGTGGTACGTCGTTCACGTCTATTCCGGATTCGAGAAGAAGGTTGCGGAATCGATTCCCGAGCTCGCCGAACAGAAAGGCATGGCCGACAAGTTCGAGGAGGTCCTGGTGCCGGTCGAGGAGGTCGTGGAAATGCGCCGCGGCGCCAAGGTCAACGCGGAGCGCAAGTTCTTCCCCGGCTACGTCCTGGTCAAGATGGAAATGACCGACGAAACCTGGCACCTGGTCAGGAACACGCCGAAGGTGACCGGATTCTTGGGCGGGCGCGGCCTTCCCACCCCGGTCAGCGAGGCGGAGGTCGAGCGTATCCGGCGCCAGGTCCAGGAAGGCATCGAGCGTCCCAAACCTTCGGTCACCTTCGAGGTGGGCGAACAGGTGCGCGTCTGCGACGGTCCCTTCACCTCGTTCAGCGGCTTGGTCGAGGAAGTGGACGAGGAGAGGACCCGGCTCAAGGTTGGGGTTTCGATCTTCGGCCGGGCCACGCCCGTGGAGCTCGAGTACTCGCAAGTGGAAAAAGCATAAACGCTTGTAACGCCGACGACGCCGAGCGCAAAGCGCCCTTGAAAACCCGTGCGAGAGGTTGGCCCTGGCCGTACCGCGCACGCCGATCCGAGAAGAGACAATGGCGAAAAAGATCATGGGATACATCAAGTTGCAGGTGCCGGCCGGGCAGGCCAACCCGTCGCCGCCGATCGGCCCGGCGCTCGGTCAGCACGGGGTCAACATCATGGAGTTCTGCAAGGCGTTCAACGGCCAGACCCAGGGCATGGAGCCGGGCATGCCGATCCCGGTGGAGATCACGGTCTATCAGGACCGCAGCTTCTCGTTCGCCACCAAGACGCCGCCCGCGTCCTACTTCCTGAAACGGGCGGCGGGCCTGGACAAGGCGGCCGAAGAGCCGGGCAAGGAGGCGGTGGGCAGGGTGACCCTGGCCCAGGTCCGCGAGATCGCCGAGAAGAAGATGGTGGACCTCAACGCCAACGACCTGGACGGCGCGGTCCGCATGATCATCGGCTCGGCCCGTTCGATGGGCATCGAGGTGACGAAGTAGAGCCATGGCCAAGGTGGGAAAACGGTTGAAGAACGCCTATCAGGACATCGACCGCGCCACGTTCTACGATGTGGCCGAGGCGGTCAAGGTGATCAAGCAGCGGGCCACCGCCAAGTTCGACGAGACGATCGAGATTTCCATGAATCTCGGCATCGACCCTCGCCACGCCGATCAGATGGTGCGCGGGATCGTCGCGCTGCCCAACGGCACCGGCAAATCCGTTCGCGTGGCGGTCTTCGCCAAGGGCGACAAGGCGAGGGAAGCCGAGGCCGCCGGCGCGGACGTCGTGGGCGCCGAGGACCTGGCCGAGAAGGTGAGTAACGGCGAGTTGGATTTCGACCGCTGCATCGCGACGCCCGACATGATGGGCGTGGTCGGGCGCCTGGGCAAGATCCTGGGGCCCCGGGGCATGATGCCGAACCCCAAGGTGGGCACGGTCACCCCCGAGGTCGGCAAGGCCATACAGGCGGTCAAGGGCGGCCAGGTCGAGTTCCGCGCCGAGAAGGCCGGCATCGTCCATGCCGGCATCGGCAGGGCAAGCTTCAGCGAGGACGCGCTGATCGAGAACATCCGCGCCTTCTTCGAGGCGATCGTCCGGGCCAAACCCAGCGGCAGCAAGGGAACCTTCATCAAGAAAGTGTCCCTGAGCTCGACCATGGGCGCCGGGCTGAAACTGGAGATTGCGAGCCTCTCGGGCTCCTGAACCGAAAGGCTCATGCTCAACCGCCCGCTTGCGATTGAGAGGCCGGGGGGCGCGGACAGGGCGGAAGGTGAGAGCGTTCCGCCCGAGCCGTCCGAGAGACGCAGGTGCCGCGCTTTTGGAGCAAGTGGCTCCGGCGGCGGGGTTTAAAGGGGAAACCCGCCTGCCGAGACAGGGTCGAACTCCGTTTCCGCGGGCGCGGAGAGGGGCTTGAACCTCTGGGACAGGCGAAGGAATCGGAGACGAAAGTGGACCGAGCGCAAAAAGAGAAACTGGTCGCCTCCATGCGCGAGGGCTTCGGCGAGGTCGGCCTCATGGTGGTGACCCACCAGAGCGGTCTGACGGTTGCCGAGGCCACCGACTTGCGCCGGAGGATGCGCG
>JBHICL010000549.1:0-2686 GCA_046759605.1 Alphaproteobacteria bacterium
TTGACGAACATGATGTAGGCCATGGTCAGAAACGTGGTGATCCCCGCCAGGACCTCGGTCCGGACGTTGGTGCCGTTCTCCTCCAGCTTGAAGAAGTCGTTGAGCATCACAACCCCCCTTTGCTGTGTATGTGCTTTCGGCGCTTCGCGCCGAGTCACCGACCAGTCGGCCAGGGAGGCATCTGACTCACAGGGTGGAATCGATATCAGGAATCGGCGCTGTCACCTAACAAATAGTGCCGGGCCCGTTTTCACACTTCAGGTGACCAAGCCGCGTCCGGATCCAGGGGAAACAGGCCGGCCGGCCGCCGCGTGTAGCGAAATGTCGTGAGGTCCAGCGAGCAGATCCCGGGCGTGTCCAGAACATGGTGCGCCGCGGCCATGTCGCCGAAGGCTGCCCGCCAAGCAACCGGCGATTTGACCACGATCAGGTCCTGCTGCTCCGGCGTGATGCCGGCGGCGCGCAGGTGCCCGGTGTCGAAGGGCATGACCCGCCCCTCCGTGAGCACGACACGGACGCCAGCCGCGTCCACGACGGCGACCTTGCCGAGACGAACCTTCTGTCCGGTCATGTACGATCCGTCCCTCAGGTACTCCACGTCGCCGAGAAACTCGATCCGGCCCTCGAGACGGACCGGCGCTCCGTGGCGCTCGTCGGTCTTGCCGCCGACCGGCCCATCGAAACGTCCGCGGACTCCGGCCTGCGCGGCGAGCTCGACCGCCGACGGATCGTGCAGCACGACCACGGCGGAGCGCGGCCTCGCGGTCAACAGCGCGGACAGGACCACGGTTCCGTCTCCCGGGGCGCCTCCCCCCACGTTGTCGGCCGCGTCCACCAGGACGACGGGACCCCGGTCCGACGCGACGGCCTGGCGAACGGCGTCTTCAACGGGGACAAGGTCCGGGACGGCAACGTCGCGATGCGCCCAAACCTCAGCAGCGAGTGAGTCCGCGACGCTCCGCGCGACACGGGCTTCCGCACCGTAGGCAACGACCGCCATGCCGAGCTGCTCCACATCGGCCCAGGGGAACCCGGCCGCCACCGAGGCGCTGAGGACGCCGGCCCCCTCCTTGAGTTCCGAGACGCGGGTCATGATCCCCGACATGGGAGGCTGGGCCGTGTCCTGAAACAGCGGCGTCGACACCAGGGGCAGCTTGCGGAACGCCTTTGTCGGACGCGTACCCGTATCGAGCAGATGGGCGAGGGCACGCGCCGCCTCGCGCCCGCGATCCGCCATATCGACATGTGGGTAGGTGGTGTAGCCCACCATCAGGTCGCAGGCATCCACGAGCGTGTCCGAGAGGTTGGCGTGGTAGTCGAACGTGGCGACGATGGGGCACCGAGATCCCACGACCTCGCGTAGGCGGCGGAGATAATACGCCTCGGCGTCGGGCGAGTTCTCGGCCACCATGGCGCCGTGGAGAGCGATCAATGCGCCGTCCACGGGGCCGAGGTCCCTGGCCCGCGTGCAGGTGGCTTCGATGATGCGGTCGAGGGCCGCCGCGGTGACCACGCCGCCGGGCACGGCCCCGGCCAGGAGGGCGGGCTTCAGATCGAACTCCAGTCCGGCACTCTCGGCGATGAAACCTCCCACCTCCGTGTTCGTACCGGCGCTTTGATCGAGGAGGTCTCGTCCCTCGGCGAACTGGTAGCGCCGGAAGGCCGCGAGATCGGTGGCCGCCGATGAGAAGGTGTTGGTCTCGTGCCAGACCCCGGCCACGAGTATCCGTTGGGTCACTGGCCGTCTCCGCCGTGCGCGGCCGCCGGATGGGAGGGCTAGAGAATGCCGTACTTGTCGAAAACCACCTTCAGCGACTCTCCCTGCTCGAGCTCCCGACGCACCAGGTCCTCGCCCTCGACCTTGGCCACGGCCCTGCTCAATATTTTGTCCGCGATATTCCCGGGGATGACCACAACCCCGTCCACGTCCCCGAACACGATGTCGCCGCTCTCGATGGTCGCGGCTCCGATCTTTGCCGGCACGTCAGAGAGCATCATCTTGCCGCGGTACTTGGTGTCCAGCGGACCGATGCCGCCGGAAAAGACGGGAAACGCCATCGCCCGGATTCGATGCACGTCCCGCACCAGGCCGTCGGTCACGCAGCCGGCCGCGCCGCGCGCGCGGGCCGCCGTCGACAAGAGCTCCCCCCACGGCGCGATGCGCGGGCTGCCGCCGCACGCCAAGACCGCAACGTCGTTCGGCTTGAGGTCGTCCACGAGCGCAATTTCCTGCTCGTAGACGTTAATGTCGCCATCGTGATTTATGGCCATGTAGAGGCCGGTGCGGGCGCGGCCGCAGAGCACCGTTTGGTCGTCCACCGGACGTATGGCCGGCGGCAGCGCCTGGTCATGGAGTCCCTCCTCGTCGAGGATGTCCGAGATGACCGCCGCATAGAGCTTTTCGCGCGCGAACTCCAGGAGGTTATCATCGGCTGTCATCCTTCCGTTCCTTTCGCTGGTCGGTTGACACGAGAGGCCGTGGCGACGGGCGAGGCTAGTTGAGAACCTTCTCGGTATCGGGATCGATCAACACGGCCCGATTCATGTCGACCTCGAGGTCGAGGGTTTCTCCCGGGGCGTGGACGTCGTCCTGCTCGAGCTCCGCCAGGACCGAGCCGCCGCCCAGGCCGAAGGCGATGTAGGTGCGCGAGCCCGTCGGCTCCACCAGCTCCACCGTGATCGGCAA
>JBHICL010000550.1:0-2682 GCA_046759605.1 Alphaproteobacteria bacterium
CAGAGCCGAACTGACCGACCGATTTCCGGCTACAGCAAGGCAAAGAAGCGAGCCGCCATCCTGTCGGGTGTGCGGGACTGGCGGCTCCACGATCTGCGCCGCACCGCCGCCACCGGCATGGCGCGCCTCGGTGCGCCGGATATCATCGTAGCCGCCGTTCTGAACCACGCGCCCCGCGGCATCATGGGCGTCACCAGCATCTACAATCGGCACGAATACCTCGACGAGAAGCGCGACGCGCTCGACCGCTGGGCTCAGCACCTGCGCGACGTCGTGACGCCGCCGTCGGCAAACGTGGTCAAGCTGGCCACCAGCTAAGTTGCTGACAGAGGCGTTCCGGAGCCGCTCCGGGCTGTCAGGATGCGCGCCTTGGTCGAAGATGGGCCGATGTATTACCGGGAATGGAAAGCGTCTCAGAGGTCTCCCATGACAGGCCTACCGGCGGACGGCTGGATCACTCGGAAGAGAGCGCGCCCGCGATGCGGTGCTCGGTGCCGCGACGGACATTCATGCCGGGCGCCGGCGGTGTGGGACACGCAGAATGACTGTCCACGAAACGGCCGGTGCCGCATGCACGGCGGACTGAGCACCGGTCCAAAGACGTGGGAAGGGAAAGTGCGGTCGCTTGCCAATCTGAAGCAATTCCGCGGCCGGTTGGAGCAGAGGGCATCGGTGTTCGGTCAAATGTCCGGTTAGCGCCGCAAAGCGGTCGTGTTCAGGAGCTGGTCTGAACCGCCGCTTGTAGCCAGGAACGGACCTACGAGGACGATCACTCCGGCAGTCCCGCGTTTCGCAACCCTTCGGCGAAATCTTCGATGAAGCTCTCCTCGGCGCTCCAGGTCCGCCAAGCCTCCTTGCTTTTTTCGATCGTGTGGCCCGGGTTCAGCCTGAGGACGTTGGCCACTGCCTCGCGCGCGTCCTCCTCGCGCTCCAGTTGGCCGTAGATCGCCGCAAGATTGACGTGGGATACCCAGAAGTCGGGCATGTGGCTTTGGAGAGCGACCGCCAGCGCCTGCTCGTACTCACCCTTGCGGTAGTGGTTGAGATAGATCGGAATATAGCTCCAAGGAGGATGCTTCGGACTTAGCGCCTGCGCCTTCTCCATAAGCGCGACACCCCGTTCCCATTCGCCCATGAAAGCGAAGCGTTGCGCCATGGCGGCCGTCACGACTGTGTTGTTTGGGTTCAGCGAGAGAGCGCGCTCAGCTTCCGCCAAGAATGCCTCCCGTTCACCTCGAAAAAGGTGAACCTGGGCCAGTATGCTGTGGGCAAATGCGTCATCCGGCTCGAGGGCGACGCCCTTTTGCGCGGCGTCCCGTGCGCGTTCCAGTGAATTGGGGCGCGGGTTCATGCCCAGCGAAAATTCTGCTGAATAGAGATAGCCGAGGCTTGTCTGGGCACCACCGTAGTTTGGATCGAGCTCGACAGCCTTTTCGAGACAGTCACGTGCGCGCTCGTGAGCTTCGGGCGTGAAAACCCTGTCAAATTCGCCGGTCAAGAGGACGCATTCATAAGCTTGTAAGTTCTCTGGGGGGCTTCGCCTCGCCCGCGCGACATCAGACTGTGCTATGACTCCCCACGCACCGCCGATTGCTGTGACAACTTTCTCCGTGATGTCGTCCTGAATAGCAAAGATATCGGCGGCGGTTAAGTCCCTGTCGTACGTCTCGGCCCAAAGGTGCGTGCCCGTCTCGACGTCGATGAGCTGTGCTGTTACGCGGATTGTATCAGCGGCGCGGCGTATGCTGCCCTCGAGCAAGTATTGAAGCCGAAGCTCTTGCCCAATATCCCGGACGTCGACAGGCTGACCTTTGTATTGAAAGGTCGTCTCACCGGAGATGACGAAGAGCTCGCGGAACCGGCTGAGCTCGGTGATGATCTCCTCGGTGACGCCATCGGCGAAGTAGTCCTGCTCCGGATTGCCACTAAGGTTATCAAACGGCAACACCGCAATTCGTGGTCCGGATGGAAGAGCCAGTATGGGGTCTTCGTCGAGCGTGAGCAGAACGCCGGCGGCGACACCGAGCACGACCACGGTAGCGGCAGCCGGGATCGCCCAGCGCGGGACTTTCGACCGCTTCTTTGCGTCCTTCTTCGCTGTAATGAGCTTGCCGGCGTGCTGGGGCTCCAAGAGCACGCGATAGGTCGGCACAGGTTCGGAAATGTTCTTGACCCGCTGCTCTCCAAGATACTCGAAGCCCAGATCAGGCTGCATCTTAACCTGGTCGAAAACGGCGCGGGATATGCAAATGCCACCCGGCTCAGCCAGCGTCTGTAGCCTGGCCGCGACATTCACACCATCGCCATAAAGGTTGTCGCCCTCGACCATCACGTCGCCGAGGTTCACACCGATGCGGAAGCGCATGCGGCGATCCTCAGGCAGGTCGGTGTTCCGCCTGTCGATCTCCAGTTGGATTTCATTGGCGCAACGAACGGCTTCCACGGGACTGGCGAACTCGGCGATCAAACTGTCGCCAGCGCCCCCAAACACGCGGCCCTGGTGAGTGTCGATCAGGCGGTCGATGACTTCACGATATGCCTTGAGGGTGGCAAGGGTCGCCTCTTCATCCTCACCCATGAGGCGACTGTATCCAGCCACATCGGCGGCGAGGATGGCGGCAAGCTTGCGTTGGACGGCCTCAGCCATCGCCGGTCACTCCACCAACCCCGCCTTGCGGAGCC
>JBHICL010000551.1:0-2676 GCA_046759605.1 Alphaproteobacteria bacterium
ATCGGCCGCCAGGGGCTCGACCGGCGCGCCGTGACCGCGGCCATAACGGGCTAGGTGTCGTTATCAAGGAGATTGTTCAGCCGTGTGGCGGGGGTTGAGGCATTGATGCCGGCGTGTGGACGATGGTGGTTGTAGTAGTGGAGCCAACTGCCCATGTCGTCAGTCCTTTGATCAGAGGATTGATAGGCGCGGGCGTAGAGCCATTCGCGCAGCGCGGTCTGGATGAAGCGCTCGGCCTTGCCGTTGGTTCGAGGTCTGTAGGGTTTGGTGGTGATGTGCCTGGCGCCGAAGCGGTGCAGGACGCCTCCGAAGGCGCTGCTTTTGGTGTAGGCGAAGGCGTTGTCGGTCATGACGCGCTCGATCCGGACGCCGAGGCCGCGAAACCAGGCTGCGCTGCGGGCGAGGAAGGCGGCGGTGTCACGTCCGGTCTCGGTTGGCAAGATCTCGGTGTAGGCGAGCCTGGAGGCGTCGTCGATGGCGACGTGCAGGTACTCCCAGCCCCTGCCGCGCGAGCGCCGCGCTCGATCACCGGTGATGCGGTGACCGAGGCCGTCGATACGGCCGAGCTTTTTGGTGTCGATGTGGATCAGCTCGCCGGGCCGCTTGCGCTCATAGCGCATCACCGGCGGGCGCTCGTCGAGGGCGGACAGCCGCCCCAGACCGAGGCGTCGCAACACGGCGCCGACCGTGGAGAGCGGCACGCGCAGCGCCCGGGCGATACGGAGGTGTCCGGAACTCTGTGTAAGTAACGATCCGTGGCATGCTGACGAGAAACGGAGGCATGCCAGACCATGACGAAGGACACGACAAACAAGCTGCAGATATCGGACGCGGTTCTCGAGGAACTGCTGGCCGGTTACGAGAAGCCGGAAGATCTCCTGGGTGATGATGGGCTTTTCAAGGAGCTCAAGAAGCGGCTGCTCGAGAAGGCCCTTGGCGCCGAGCTGACGGATCACCTGGGCTACGAGAGGAACGACCGGGCGGGTCACGGAACCGGCAACAGCCGCAACGGTCATTCCCGCAAGCGCTTGAGGAGTGAGGACGGCGACGTGGAGATCGCCGTGCCGCGAGATCGCGACGCCTCGTTCGCGCCGCGGATCGTCAAGAAGGGTCAGACGCGCATCGACGGGTTCGACGACAAAATCATCTCGATGTACGCCCGCGGCATGAGCGTGCGCGAGATCCAGGGACACCTGAAGGAGCTCTACGGCGTCGATGTTTCACCGGATCTGATCAGCCGTGTCACGGACGCGGTTCTCGAGGCGGTTCGCGCCTGGCAGAACCGGGCGCTTGATAGCGTCTATCCGGTCGTCATCTTCGACGCCCTGCGCGTCAAGATCCGCGACGAAGGCATTGTCCGCAACAAGGCGGTCTATCTCGCGCTGGCGATCACACGCGACGGCAGCCGTGACGTGCTCGGCATCTGGATCGAGAACCAGGAGGGGGCCAAGTTCTGGCTCAAGGTCATGAACGAGTTGAGGAACCGGGGTCTCCAGGACATCTTGATCGCCGTCGTCGACGGTCTGAAGGGCTTTCCCGAGGCGATCAACGCGGTGTTCCCGGACACCGTGATCCAGACCTGTATCGTGCATCTCGTCCGCCATTCCCTGAACTTCTGCTCCTACAAGGACAGGAAGGTCGTGGCCGCGGATCTGAAGAACATCTATCGCGCGGAGACCGCGGACATCGCCGAGACCCGGCTCAAGGAGTTCGAAGACAGGTGGGACGCGCGATATCCGTCGATCGGCCAGAGCTGGCGCCGAAACTGGGAGAAGGTCATCCCGTTCTTCGCCTTCCCGGCCGACATCCGTCGGATCATTTACACCACGAATGCCATCGAGAGCCTGCACATGACGATCCGCAAGACAATCAAGACCCGCGGCTCATTCCCCAATGATGAGGCCGCGATGAAGCTGATCTACCTGGCGGTGAAGAACGCCGGCCAGATCGCCAAGGCCAACACATACGCATGGAAGACAGCTCTCAACCAGTTCGCTATCCTGTTCGGAGAGCGGTTGTCCGTGGACCAGATCTAACCAATGCCACGGAGTTCGCTTACACAAAGAATCTGACACGTCCTCCGGCGCCGCGCCGAGCTGTTCGAAAACGGCCCTGGCCGCGTCCAACTCCAGCCCCGCGCCTTCTTCGTCCCCGAATGCGCGACAGGCCATCCCCACCAGCACACGCACCCGTGCGGCTTCATAGGGTGCTTCGACCTGCCGCCACGCCTCAAAAGCGCGACGCAGCGAGCCGAGTGCGGCCTTTGCGTCGCCTTCAGCCAATTCGACCGCACCTTGGGCATGCGCGGCCATCGCAATCAAGACACTGGTATCGAAGCTTTTCGCAATGTCCGCTAATTCGTGGCAGGCGCTGCGTGCGTTCTCGATGTCGCTCACGGCCAGCATGATCTCGACGTAGGCGGGCAGCAGCCTCGTGCGCTGAAGCTGATCCGTCGTTGCACTCACGACGCGGCGGATCGCGGCGACCGCAACGTCGGTGCGTCCCTGCACCAACCGTAGCAGAGCCAAGCCTGGTTGCGGGTCACCCCCCCGCTGGCTAGCGTTTCGGTACGCCTCGTCAGCTGCCTTGAAATCGCCTCGCAGGCGATGCACCTCCGCTTGCTGGTAGAAAGCCGCGGCCGGGGGCTTGCGGCGCTGGCAGGCGCGCTGCGCCTCC
>JBHICL010000552.1:0-2672 GCA_046759605.1 Alphaproteobacteria bacterium
ATCGAGAACCCGCGCCCTTTCATCAAGACCGCCAACTACTTCGGTCCCGACCGCCGGCGCAGGGCGGGCGCCGGTTATGAGGGACCGGAGCGCCGCGGCGCTCACGTGGATGGCGGGAGTGAAGCTGTCATCACCCCGGAGCAGGCGAAGGCGCTCGAGATCAGCCGCAGGAAGGTCGATGCGCTGATCCAGCGATGAGGTGAGGACTAGACCCGACGTCAGTCACGGCAGGTGTGAAATGAGCGATCACGCGAGCAAAGACGCAAGCCATGAAGTCATCGACCCTCCGGACGACCTGAGCGGAAAGGTCGGTCCCGAGGGCAGCCTGGATCCAGAGGCCGTGGAACGCGCCGAGTCGGCAATCTCCGAAATGCGTGAGAGCTTCGTCACCGAGGTCGCCGAGCACGTGGAGCGACTGCGGAAAGCCGCCGCCGCGGCGGCCGGTGGTCCCGAGGCGTGCGAGGAGGAGCTGCGGACCGCGTACGAGACGGCCAGAGATCTGCGGGACCGGGCCGACACTTTCGGATTCGTCATGATCACCTCCATCAGCCGCCTGCTGTGCCGGTATCTCGAGGGGGCGGAGGAGCGCGCCCGGGCCGACGTCGACGTGGTGAACGCCCATGCCGACGCCCTTCGGGCGGTCGTCGCCCATGGAGTGACCGGCGACGGCGGGGATCTCGGCCGCGAGCTCATCGAGGGCCTGGAGATCCTCGTGACGCGCAACGCCGCATAGCCGACCGGCGGGATTTCTTGGAACCGCGCGGTGGCCCGGCTAAGCTACCGCGCGGATGCTGCACCTCAAGAAGCTGTGCGTCGGGATCGATACGAGCGAGCACCTCGCCGCCGTGCAGCGGTATCGGCTCGAGCGCCTTGCGCGCGAGGGGAAGGCGCCCAGGCTGGCGTTCATCACTCGAAATACGCCGCGCCGCGCGGCGGAGATCCTCGACAGCGGCGGCTCGCTCTACTGGATCAGTAGTTAATTTATCAATGTTTTCAATGGCTTACGTGTCTCTGGTTAGCAGTTTTGGCTGTGGGTGGTTCATGTTGGCACACTGACCACCCTACCGTGTTATCGGCGCGGGCAAGTATCTGCACTGAGATGCCTCCAAACAGCAGCCGCCATCCTGAGGGGACGCTAACGGGAACGCGCCTCTGTAATGTCTCCACTACAGCCAGAACAATGACGGGTTTCATCCAGCTTTTATTTTTCATCGTTCCTACTTGAGCCATCTGCACTTTGCCCTTTGGGCTGACCCGCGCCACGGTCTGAACTTTTAGGTGAGGCGCTTTTGTCTGAGCTAAAATCAGATGCCTATGCAGGGCATATAAGTGCTCCGTTCTTTCCTCACTTCGCTGCCGAAGGCAATTCGCTAAACGTTGATCGTGACGGTGGCATTCTTCAGTGAAAGCTGACCGTCGAGCGACCCAAGAATTTCCTCAAGCCCTTCGATATCTTCGGCCAATTCCCGCTCGTTGATGTGAACAACCACGTCATCGGGTTTCGTGACTTCATTCACCGCAGCCACCGTCAGGCCCTTCTGTCGAGCCTCATTGCGGACCTTCTGAATGTGCGCGTTCATTTGCCCCAAGAAATCCTGGTGGCCAGGGGCAACCTCTCGCCGCCACACAAGCCAGCCCTCAATGGTCCGTGTCTCACCGCCAATGGTGATCTCATTGCTCGCGTTGGCTGAAGTGATTGCCGTTCTGATCACGATCATCCTCTGATTGAGATCGGCAATCGCCTGACGCTCGCGTTTAATGGCATCAACGGAACCACCCTCCTTTTCCAGAGGGTCTTTCAGGCGTTCCTGCCGGAGAAGATGCTGCAATACGAACTGGCGCTTCTTAGCAATCCGCTTCTGCAAGGTCTTCAATTCAGCTAATGCCTCGGTGATCGTAATCTCCGTCATTACTCTCCCCCAAATTCGATGGCCAATGTATATACACATATATACCGTCAACATATGACAGTGTCAAATATTAATTCAGCATTCGCCCCGGAAACCCGCAGAAATCCCGTGATCCGCCATGAACTCAAAACTGCTAAAAGCCGTGGAACGCGCCGAGACGGCGATCTCGGAAATGCGTGAGAGTTTCGTCACCGGAGGCGCGCGCCCGGGCGGACGTCGACGTGGTGAACGCCCATGCCGACGCCCTTCGGGCGGTCGTCGCCCATGGAGTGACCGGCGACGGCGGGGATCTCGGCCGCGAGCTCATCGAGGGCCTGGAGATCCTCGTGACGCGCAACGCCGCATAGCCGACCGGCGGGATTTCTTGGAACCGCGCGGTGGCCCGGCTAAGCTACCGCGCGGATGCTGCACCTCAAGAAGCTGTGCGTCGGGATCGATACGAGCGAGCACCTCGCCGCCGTGCAGCGGTATCGGCTCGAGCGCCTTGCGCGCGAGGGGAAGGCGCCCAGGCTGGCGTTCATCACTCGAAATACGCCGCGCCGCGCGGCGGAGATCCTCGACGGCGGCGGCTCGCTCTACTGGATCGTCAGGGGCGTCATGTGCGTACGCCAGCGTATCATCGCCATCGAGCCGGCGGTCGATCGCGAGGGCAACCGCGCGTGCGCCCTGGTGTTCGATCCCGGGCTCGTGCTGACCCGCCCGGTCCCGTCGCGGCCGTTTCAGGGCTGGCGCTACCTCACGCCGGCTGAGGCGCCGCGCGAC
>JBHICL010000553.1:0-2669 GCA_046759605.1 Alphaproteobacteria bacterium
GCGGACCGCTCCAGCGATCCCGCCGCAGCCGCTCGATCTCGGCGACTGTCGCGGCTGGTACGTGCATGCTTGTGAACGTTTATCCGAGGCTCCTGGGCAAGACCGATCGCCTGGACAACAACAGCCTCACACCCAGCCCTCGGATGAACAACCCGCATAGCAACGACAGCTCGCTCCGCGACGCCGGGAAACGGGGTCCCAGCACACAAAGTTGTCACAAGACATCCGGGAACACCGTCGCACTATTTGGCTGAAATAAAAGGCCCCCGCCAGAGGGCCGGGAATACCAGAAGGGGGGAGGCAGAAGTGGCGCAAGACTACGACGGCTTCGTGGGCGCGCTGCAGCATCTGTCGCGCGAGTTCCGTAGAGCGGCGGCTGCACGGTCGGGCCGGGGTGAGCTGCTGGTTCGCTATGCCGCGCTCCTGGACCAGATGGCGCTCGATCTGATGTTCGAGGCGGAAGCGGCCGAAGACTCGAGCTTGTGATCCAACGCGCCGGATCTTGGAGATCCGACAGAGCGCACGGAAACCCCCTGCTGCCGCGCGCCACCCGCGTCGTGATGGCGCGGCGCCGGAGCCCCGTGTGCGCACAGCCCCGCCAAGCTCCTCAGTCTTCCAGGCCCCAATGCGCCGCCAGCATGCCGAGGGCGCCGATCAGAATGCCCCGCGCAACCTCCTCGCTGAGACTGCGGCCTCGACCAAGACGTTGCCGCTGCGCGAATTCCTTTATGGAGTACTCGGCGCCGAGCACGAACCACAAGGCGCAACCGGCCGGACTTCCGTGACCACCGGCAGTCGTGATCGCCTCGCCGATCGCCTTCCGGGAATCCAGGATCCGGTCTGTCATCATCTCTTGTCCATCGGGTCTCCTGCTGCCCGGAACCCGGTCCAGCCGGGACCCACCGGCCGGGTCGAGCCGCGCGGTGTGGAACAACACCTTGAACTTTCGCCCGGCCGCCGCTTGCGCCGGAGTTATCGTTCCATTCCGCTGCATCGCCGCCAGCACATCGACAGTCCGCCGAACGCGGCGAACTTCGCCACCCTCGACGACATCTACGGCGCGAACCTTGGCGTGCTGACGTAGGAGAGGTGCGCCGTAATCGTCCGAATATCGAGCGACCTGGACGCCAGCCGGGTTTCGTATCAGCGCCGACGGGCCCGAGGCACGACGAACAACGGCTCGACTTTGTTTCGGACTGACCTTCGGTCCGGGCATCCCTACCTCTCACCTTCCAAATTCCGCGTTCCCGGACTCGGGTCCTCGGAAGGGGCCGCCAGAATCCGGTGTCGCGCTCCCGTGCGGCGGCCTTTCGTTCGCCTGCCCGTAACCGCCTTCGCCTGTACCCTGACGACGCCGGCTCGCGCGCAGCGCCAGTCCCCGATCAGGGCCGGCTCCACCCCGCGGCCGAGCACGTCCAGACCGCGCAGGACTCCCGTGACACATCTCTCGTAATGCTCGCGACAGTACGACGAGCCACCGACCGTGGGCTTTCCACACTTGCAGCCGTCATCCCTCCGGGGCTCGCCGGCGATATATTGGCAACTCTCGAAGACGACACCGCCCTCCGCGAGCCTCCAACCGCCTCCCCACAGGATCCACGCAAGATGTCTCTTGAAGGCGTCCATCCCCACTCAAGCCCTGCGCTCGAACTCAAAATGTGCCGATGCGTCGCCCGTGGGCCTCCGACAGCCCCGCGACCTACGAGAGGCTCGGACCTCTCGATCGCGAAGTGCATGCATCTGTACTGCCGCCCTGAATACGTGTATATCCATGGTGTTTCCATTGTACTCTGCGAAAAGATGCTGTCAATAGGAAAGACCTATTTTCCCTGTTGAAATCACCGAGGTTCCTGTCATAATGGATTTATGACGATAGGAGAGCGCATACGAGCCGCCCGCAACGCGGCTGGCCTGTCACAGGCGCGGCTCGCCGAGCGGGTGGGTGTGTCCCAACCCACGGTCAACAACTGGGAGCACGGTGGTCATAATCCGAGCCGCGAGCGCGTCACTCGAATCGCGGAAGCCGTCGGCTGCACGGTAGGGTGGCTCGAGTTGGGCGAGCCTGGAACATCCGCCATCCGCACTGGTCCGCTTCACGGCCAGAGTCCGGCGATCGTGGAGGTGCCGCCGGCGGGGATGTTGCCCCGGGATGTGGACGTCTATGGCGTTGCGGTCGGCGGTCTGGATGGTGATTTCTCCTTTAACGGCACCGTAATCGACCGTGTGCGACGGCCGCCGGGTCTTGCGGCGGCACGGCGCGTGTTCGCCATCTACGTTGTTGGCGATAGCATGTCGCCGCGCTTCGAACACGGCGACCTCGTATTCATTCACCCCGATCGGCCGGCACGGCCTGGTGATGATGTCGTCGTCGAACTCCACGGTCGCGGCGACGAGCCGGGCCAGTGTTATGTAAAACGGCTGGTAAGGCGCACCGGCTCCAAGATCGTGCTGGGACAGTTCAATCCACGGCGGGACGATATCGAGCTGCCGAGCTCCAGGATGCGGCACGTTTACCGCATCCTCACCGCGGCCGAGCTGTTCGGGGTGTGACAGCATCGTTCCTATGGCTTGACATAGGAAATACCTATAAATTATAGTGGCCAGGCATTAGGAGCCGTTCGCCGTCTAATTACGCCGGTAAGACGATGAGAAGACTGGAGCTGCGTTTC
>JBHICL010000554.1:0-2662 GCA_046759605.1 Alphaproteobacteria bacterium
TCTCAGGCCACGGACTTGACCAGCAACGCGACCGACGAAAGTCCACAGAAAGTCAGGATGGCGGCTCTCGTGCGGCCCTTGTCGAGGGTCCGAACGACGAGGCCCGATGCCAAAAACCCGAGCAGCAGCGCCGGCAGGAGGTTCAGGCTGAGCGCGATCTCGCGCCAGCCGAATTTGCCGAAGACCGCTAGGGCGACGAGGGAGACGAGAGCCCCGAAGACGAAGAAAGCGCCCAGGGTGGATCGCACCCTCGGGCCGGCGCTCGCCTGGTAGACGAGCGCCATGGGTGGGGCGCCGACGGATGTGATCGTGCCCATGTAGCCGGACAGAAGCCCGGCGCCCACCAGGTTGCGCGGCGTGGGCGTGAGCTTCCAGCCGGTGAGGCTGAGGCCGAGCGCTGTCAACACGAGCAGGGCGAACACCATGCCGAAAAGCGCCGCCGGGATCGCGGCCACGGTGAAGCCGGCGAGGAAGGATGCGGGAATCCGTCCCGCCAGTGCGTAAGCCAATCCCGCCCGATCGATGGCGTGGTACTCACGCAGCGCGATCATGATCGACACAAGCACGGCCAGGAACAGGAGCGGCCCCGGCACGAACACCGGATCGATGAACGCCAGCACAGGTGCCGCGAGCATGCCGAAGCCGAGCCCGGTCGAGCCCTGGGCCAGGGCGGCGAGAAAGATCGCCGCCGCGGCGAGCCCATAGAGCTGAAGATCGACGGGGAACAGCGCCGTCACCCGAGGCGCCTCCCGCCAGCTGTGCACCGGAGCGGGCCCTCCATGGCATACCTTAGCCGCTCAGGTAGACGGTCTTGGTGACGGTGTAGAGGTCCATGACCCCGGCTCCGGCCTGCTCCTTGTAGATCTGGTTGCTGGAATGCTTCATGCCGCCGAACGGCGCGGTCAGCGCGACGCCCGTCGTCGGGCTGTTGATCTTGATCACACCCGCCTCGACGCGGCTTGCGAATTCGATGGCCCGGCCGAGATCCGTCGTCACGATCGAAGCCGCCAGCCCGTACTCCACGTCGTTGGCGAGAGCCACCGCCTCGTCGAGATCCTCCGCTCTTTGCATGGCGATCACGGGGCCGAAGACTTCCTCCGCGCTCAGCCGCGCGCCACGGGGGACACCGACGAACACGGCAGGGCTTATAAAGAAGCCCTTGTCATACCCGTCCCCGCTCAGACGCTCGCCACCGACGACCCGCTCTCCGCCTTCCCGGGCGCCGATGCCGACGTAGTCCAGCACCTTCTCGAGCTGTGCCTCGGTGGCGAGAGGACCCATTTGAACGCCCTCGTCGAGGCCGTTGCCGACTTTGAGCGAGCCGGCGGCCTGGGCCAGGCGGTCCACCAGGCCGTCATATGCATCCGCCACCGCCAGCACCCGGCTCGTCCCGGTACAGGCCTGTCCGGCGAGCCCGAAGGCGCCGCGCACGATGACCTGCGTCGCGCGCTCGAGGTCCGCGTCCCCCAGGACGATGCAGGGGTTCTTGCCGCCCATCTCGAGCTGCGTGCGCTTGTCGGGACCCGCGATCTCGTAGATGCGCTTGCCCACGGCGTAGGAGCCCGTGAAGGTGATGGCGCGGGTCTCGTCCGCGGAAACCAGGGCCTCGCCCACCTCGCGCCCGGCGCCGTGGACGAGCGCGATCGTGGCCGGCGGGAGCCCCGCCTCGAGCAACGCCTCCACAAGGCGGTGCCCCATGAGCGCGGTGTGGTTCGACGGCTTGAAGACGACGCCGTTTCCGGCCGCCAGCGCCGGCCCGATCTTGCGGGCGGGAATGGAGATGGGGAAGTTCCAGGGCGTGATGGCGACGACGACGCCCACGGGCTGGCGAATGGAGCAGACAAGCTGGTTGCCTTCCGCCGGGAAGGTCTCGCCCCTGAGCCGCAGGGCCTCGCCGGCGTGGAGCCGGAAGTTCGCCGCCGTCCGCCGGACCTCGTTGGTCGCCTCTGCGAGGGTCTTGCCTTCCTCGCGGGTGAGATCCCGGGCGAGGTCGCTCGCCTGGCCCAGAAGAACGTCGGCGGTGCGATCCAGCACCTCCGCGCGCCGCTCGGGCGAGGCCTTCGTCCACTCGCTCCGGCCCGCCGCTGCCCCCTCCACGGCGCGCCGTGCATCGGCGGCATTCGAGGCGGGGAAGATGCCGACCACCTCGTCGGTGTTCGCGGGGTTGATGCTCGCGAACGTCCTTGCGGAATCCGATGGCGCCCACTCGCCGCCGATCAGATTGAGGTATTCGCTCATGTCGGGTGACCTCCCCGCGGCGCTACGCCTTTCATGCGGTCTGTTCCTTCAGGTACTCCTCGAAGGCGGCTATGCCGGCCTCGCAACACGCGATGTCCTGCTCGCCGTTGCCGCCGGAGACGCCAATACCACCCACGACCTCGCCGTCCACATAGATCGGATAGCCGCCGACGAACACGGTCAGGCGACCGTTGTGCTGGGTGAAGATCCCCCACGCCTCCTCGCCGGGGTAGGTGTTCGTGAACGTGTGGGTGATGCGCTTGTGACCGGCGGCGGTGAACGCCTTGTTCTCGGCGATCTGCACACTCGTGATCTTGCCGCCGTCCATTCGTTTGAGGGCTATGGGATAGCCCGCGTCATCGGCGACGCAGATCACATGCTTCACACCCAGCTCCTCCGACTTGGCCCGGGCCGCGTCGATGAT
>JBHICL010000555.1:0-2653 GCA_046759605.1 Alphaproteobacteria bacterium
CCTGGAGGGAAGCGAAACTCATGCGGGTCCTGGTGGTCGAGGACGATCGCGAAGCCGCCCGGTACATGCTCAAGGGACTCGGCGAGTGCGGGCATGTCGCCGACCACGCGACGGACGGCCACGAGGGCTTCGCGCTCGCGGCCCAGGGCGGCTACGACGCCCTCGTGGTGGACCGCATGCTGCCGGAGCTCGACGGCCTCGCGCTGGTGGAGCGCCTGCGCGGCGGGGGCGATGACACGCCGGTCCTGTTCCTGAGCGCGCTGGGCAAGGTCGACGACCGCGTCCGCGGCCTCAAGGCCGGCGGCGACGACTACCTTGTCAAGCCCTACGCGTTCGCCGAGCTGCTGGCGCGTCTCGAGGCCCTGGTGCGGCGTCGCAATCCTGCTCAGGTGCAGGACAAGCTCCGGGTCGCGGACCTCGAGGTCGACCTCCTGTCGCGGGAGGTGACCCGCGCCGGCCGACGCGTCGAGCTGCAACCGCGGGAGTTCCGGTTGCTCGAGTGCCTCATGCGAAACGCCGGACGCGTGGTGACCCGGACCATGCTGCTCGAGCGGGTGTGGGACTATCACTTCGATCCCCAGACCAACGTGATCGAGGTCCACATCAGCCGTCTCAGGTCGAAGATCGACAAGGGCTTCGACGGGCAACTGCTGCACACCGTGCGCGGTGCGGGATACTGCCTTCGTGCGCCTCGGTAAGCTGCTGCGCACCTCCGCGTTCCGGATGGCGCTTGGCTATCTCGCGCTTTTCGGCGTCTCCGGCCTCGCCCTCGCGATCTTCGTGTTCTGGACCACCGCCGGCTTCATCGAGCGCCAAATCGACGAGACGATCCAGGCCGAGATCACAGGACTTGCCGAGCAGTACCGGCGGACCGGCCTCGCCGGCCTGAGCGAGGTGGTGCGCGAGCGCAGCCGCAACCAGCGCCAGAGCCTCTATCTGCTCACGAGCCCCGCGGGGGCGCGCCTGGTGGGCAACCTGGATGCCTGGCCGGCGGTCCCCACCCAGCCGGGCGGCTGGCTCGACTTCGCCTTCGAGCGCCCCACCGGCGAACGGATCGAGACCCACCAGGCGCGGGCGCGGCACCTGCGGCTCGTCGGCGGTTTCCAGCTTCTGGTGGGCCGGGACGTCGAGGAGCGGCAGGAGATCGGCCGCCGCATCCGCCGGTCGCTCATCTGGGCGGTGGCGCTCACGATCTGCCTCGGGATCGCCGGCGGCGTCGCAATGAGCCGAAACATGCTGCGCCGCATTGACCAGATCAACAGCACCAGCCGCGACATCATGTCCGGCGACCTCGGCCGGCGCGTGCCCGTAAGCGGCAACGACGACGAGCTCGACCGCCTGGCGCGCAACCTCAACAGCATGCTGGACCAGATCGAGCGGCTGATGACCGGCATGCAGCGGATCAGCGACAACATCGCCCACGACCTGCGCACGCCGCTCACGCGCCTGCGCAACCGCCTGGACGTGAGCCTGATGGAGCAGCCCTCCATCGAGGCGTACCAAACGGCCATGAAACGCACCATTGAGGAAGCGGACGGGCTGCTCGGCACGTTCAACGCCCTACTCCTGATCGCCCAGACCGAGGCGGGCGCGGAGCGGGAGGAGATGACGGCTCTCGACCTGGGCGCGCTGGCGCGGGACGTGGTCGAGCTTTACGAGCCGGTCGCCGAAGAGAAGGAGATCGCCCTCGAGCTGGTCGCGGACGAAAACGCCCAGGTCAGGGCCAACCGGCATCTGCTGTCCCAGGCCCTCGCCAACCTGGTGGACAACGCCATCAAATACACGCCCGCGGGCGGCGGCGTCACCGTCTCGGCACGGCGCACCAACGCCGCCGCGGCGGAGCTCACCGTTGCCGACTCCGGTCCCGGCATCCCGCCCGACGACCGGGAGCGGGTGCTCGAACGCTTCGTTCGCCTCGAGACGAGCCGCCACAGCGGCGGAAGCGGCCTGGGGCTCAGCCTGGTCCAGGCGGTGGCGCGGCTCCACCACGCCGAGCTACGGCTCGAGGACAACGCGCCGGGGCTCAGGGTCCTGCTTCGGTTCGGCTGACCGTCAGCTTCCCTTGACCTCGAAACTTGTCGCCACGTCCACCTGCTTGATGAGCGCCAGGTAGATCGGGCAACGCTCGAGCCAGGTGTCGTACAGCTTGCGCACCTGCGCCTCCGGCTCGGGCGATTCGACCTGAAATGTCAGCTGAAAGTTCCGGAGGTCGGGCACCGCACCGCCGATCCCGAGCAGCCCCCGGGCGTCGGCATCGCATTGGGCATGCGCCTCGATGCCGTCGACCCGAATGCCGAGCTGTGGCGCCAGGGTGTCGCGAATGAAGACCACGGCACAGCCGGCCAAGGCGCTCAGCAGAAGAGCGGTCGGGCTGGGCGCATCGTTGGTTCCTCCCAGAGGTGGCGGCAGATCGACTCGCCACGAAAATGATCCGTGCTCCACGACCGCCTGGCTGCCTTCGCTGCGCGCCGTGACCGACGGCTTGCCCTGCGCTTTCTCGGGTTCGCTCTCCCACAGGCTCGTGGTTTCCTGAATTGTCTCGGGTTTCATGGCTTCCTCCCTCGTGGGTTCCAACCGACGGCACGTGTATTGACGGAACCAGTGGGTTCCGCAGTCTAGCACAGCCGGAACAAGCAAGAGCCCGCGACACCTA
>JBHICL010000556.1:0-2646 GCA_046759605.1 Alphaproteobacteria bacterium
GACCGCATCGGCGTTGGCGGATGTGCCCGGCCCCGGAGGCACCTATGGCGACGCCATACGCTGGTATGCGCGCGCCGCCGAGGCGGGGAGCGCGCGGGCCCAGTATCTCCTGGGCGTCAAGTACGAGACGGGCGTCGACGTCGACCGCGACCTCGACAAGGCGCTCGCGTGGTACCGCAAGGCGGCGGAGCAGGACTACGCCGAGGCCCAGTTCAAGCTTGGCGTCATGCACGAACAGGGCCGCGGGATGCCGCAGGACCTCGCCGCGGCCGTCAGCTGGTATCTGGCGGCGGCGCGGAACGGCCTGCCGGCGGCTCAGTACAACCTGGGTGTGGCCCTTCTCAACGGCAGCGGCGTCGCGCCCGATCCGGTGGAGGCTTTCGCCTGGGTCCTGGTGGCGGCGGGCGGCGGCCTCGGCGAGGCGGCCCGGCTGCGCGACCAGCTTCTGACCGCCCTTCCCACCGATATCGTGAATCTGGCTCTCTCGCGCTCGCGGGCCATCAAGGCCGGGCTGCCCGGGGGGAGCGGCGCGGGCAACCCCTGACCTCCATTGGAACGCCCCGACGCGTGGGGGTCAGTCGCCCGCCTCGACCGAGCTTTCGGCGCGGGCCGGCGCGCCGAAGGCGCCGTTCGTAAGGGCCGCGAAGAAGACAAAGCTCAGGATCGCCGTTGTCGCCAGGACCAGGGCAAGCTGGAGGGACGAGGTGTGGACCAGCACCGCGATCACCAGTGTGGCGACGGTGCCCGAGAGCATCTGGAGCGAGCCGCCGAGCGCGGATGCGGAACCGGCCATGTTGGGCTGAACGGCGCTCAGCGCTCCGGCCAGGCAATTGGGGAGAGCCATGCCGTTGGCGAACGCGAGAACCACGATGGGCGCCAGGATGATGGCGACGTCCTGGACGCCCGCGACCGACACGGCCACGAGCACCAGGGTCGCCGACACCGCGAGCACGTTGCCGAGCCAGATGGGCCGGTCCACGCCCATCCGCTGGGTGACGCGGCTCGAGACGAAGTTGCCGGCCATGAATCCCAGGGGAACGGTAAGCGTGTAGACCCCGTAAAGCTCGGGGGAGATGCCCAGAAGCAGGATGAGCACGATGGGAGCGGCGGCCAGGAAGGAGTGAAAACCCGCCGTGAGCGCGGCGACGGTCAGGCTGTAGCCCATGAATGTACGCATGCCGCCGAGAGCCGCATAGGTCCGCACCAGCGTGGCGAGGCGCGCCGGCCGCCGGTCGGCGACGGGCAGGGTCTCGCGGAGCGTCAGATGGACCGCCAGCCAGACGAGGGCGCTCACGATGGCGATGACGGCGAAGTTCGCGCGCCAGCCGAACAGCACCTGCAGCTGGCCGCCGATCACGGGGGCCACGGCGGGCGCCACGGCCATGGACATGCCGAGATAGGCCATGGACCGGGCGGCCGCGCGGCCGCTCGAGGTATCGCGGATGATGGCCCGGCTGACGACGATGGCGGCGCAGGCGCCCATGGCCTGGAGGACGCGGGCCGCGAGCAGGACCTCGATGCGCGGCGCGGCGGCCGCGAGGACGCTTGCGAGGGTGAAGAGCCCGAGGCCCGAGACGAGCACCCGGCGCCGGCCGAACGCGTCGGAGAGCGGGCCCACGAAGAGCTGGGCCGCGGCAAAGGCGGCGAGGTAGAGGGTGAGCACGAGCTGCACCATGGCCTGGGTGGTCGCGAGCGCCGCGGGCATGAAGGGGAGGGAGGGCAGGTAGATGGTGATCGCGAGCTGGCTCGACGCCATCATGGCGACGAGGAGCGCGAGGGGCGGGCGCCGCGGCGTCTCCATGGTCCCTGGCGCGGGCGCGCGGCGGTCCGTGGGCGCGCGCCGCCCCCCGAGCGTCGCTCCCACGGCCGGTGCGGCGCGTGTGCTGGTAGTGGTATCCATCCGGACAGTCGCGTGTTGGTCGGTAACTACAATATACCGCTTCTGCGAGAATCCCCAGCTCCGATTGCCGCCCATTGCCGCATGCTTCGCGTCTTGCGGGAAGGGGGAGTGCGCTTTGGGTGCAATCCCACCCTTGACACGGTAGACGGACGTTCGTTAGGTGTATATCAACCAAGCGCGGGCATCTTCGAGCGACCATGCCGAGACAGGGGATCCGATGGCGAAGCTCTATAACCACGTAAAAGGCCTCATCGCGTCGCTGAGCGCCTTGATGATCATGGCCGGCGGGGGCAGCGCGTCGAGGCTGGACGCGGCGGACGACGATCTGGACAAGGCGCTCGACCAGATACAGCTGGCCGCGAGAGACCCCCTGGCCGACGCGATCCAGCTTGCCCAGACGACGCCCCGGGGCATCGACTGGGCGGCGCTGATCGCAGCGCAGCTCGGCAAGCCCATCGCTGAGGCAACGCCCGTGGAGCTCGAGCTCGCGATCGTGGACGCCATGTTCCAGGCCGGTGTCTCGGGCGCCAACTTCGAAGAACTTGCCCGCGGCATCGCGCGGTCGGTCATCGCCGAGGTCGGCGCCGCCAACACAGCCGCGGTGGAAGCCGTGAAGAACGGCATTCTGGCCGCGGCGCCGCTGGGTCAGGTCATGGCCGGCGGGGGCAGCGCGTCGAGGCTGGACGCGGCCGACGACGATCTGGACAAGGCGCTCGACCAGATACAGCTGGCCGCGAGAGACCCCC
>JBHICL010000557.1:0-2640 GCA_046759605.1 Alphaproteobacteria bacterium
GCGGTCGCGGACCAGGCGCACGTGCTCAAGGACGGTGTGATCGCTTACTCAGGCCTGGCGAGAGATCTGGTCAACAATCCAGAGGTCCTGTCATCCTACCTCGGCCGGTAGCCCCTCTTATGCGTGGAGCCCCCCGGCGTGCGCGATCCTCCCGCGCCGCCAGCGCCAGGGTGTCGGGCTTGCTGTCTAGGGCTTCGATCTCCACCCCGCGCTGTCGGAAGATGGAGCGCCGGTGAATCGATCCTCGTACTCCTGATACCGGGAGTAGTCGATCAGGTCATACAGTTCACCTCGGGTCTTCATCCGGTCCAGCCACCCGGCCTGGGTGCCGGTGGCCTTCAGCTCTTCATAGAAGTCCCAGGCCGCCTTCAGGGCGACGCGCATGGAAGAAACCGGGAAGATCACCATCCGATATCCGAGGGCCTCGAGCTCGGAGGCCCTGAGGTAAGGACTCTTGCCGAACTCCGTCATGTTGGCGAGGAGGGGGCCCCCCACCTCGCGCACATACTCCGCGAACTCCTCCTGGGTCTCCAGGGCCTCCGGGAAGATCACGTCCGCTCCGGCTTCCCGGTAGGCGATGCCCCGCTCGATGGCATCGCGGAACCCTGTCACGCCCCGGGCGTCCACCCGGGCGATAAGGATAAAGTCGGGGTCCCGCCGAGCCTCCACCGCCGCCTGAATTTTCCCAAGCATCTCTTCCTGAGGGATCACCTGCTTCCCGGCAAGATGGCCGCAGCGCTTGGGAGCCACCTGATCTTCGATATGAATGCCCGCCACTCCCGCCTGCTCGAACTCGCGTACTGTTCGCATCACGTTGACGGCATGGCCATAACCCGTGTCGGCGTCGCAAATCACCGGGAGCGAGACGGCCTCGGCCATGTAGCTGGCGGCGGTCACCATCTCGGTCATGGTCACCAAGTTGATGTCCGGGACTCCCACCATGGCGTTGGAGATGCCTGCCCCCGTCATATACACCGCCTCGAACCCTACCCGCTCCACCACCCGCGCCATGAGGGCGTCGTACGCCCCGGGGATCACAACGATCCGGTCCTGTTGGAGACGTTGCCTGAAACGCGTCGTCGGCTTCATCGCGCGCCCAGCACCTTGAGGAAGTCGGTCGAGGTCATGACCGCCCCGATATTGGCCAGATTCTTGAGTGAGGCCTCGTGGAGCTCCTGGCTGTAGCCTGCCACGCAGTCGGAGAGCGTGACCACCCGGTACTCCCGCATGACCGCATCGCGGGCCGTCCCCTCCACCACCCCGTTGGTCGCGATCCCGGTGAAGACCAGCGTGTCAGCCTGCAAGGCATGCAGGAGCTTCTCGAGCTCGGTCTGGTACATGGCCGAGTACCCCCATTTCCGGAACTCGTAGTCAGGGCGTGGGAGCTCGCGGATCACCGCATGGCCTGAGGTCCCTTCCCGGAAGCCCTCCTTCGCCAGGAATGGCCGAAGGTCGGCCAGGTGTCCGAGCCCCATGGCCTTCCCTTCGAGATCTGTGAGAATCGTGAGCTTGGAGGCCACGGTGGGGATCCGCCGCCGCTTACATTCCTCCATCACCCTGGCGACTGTTGGAATGATCGCCTCGATGGCGTCAACCTTGAACCCGTTCCGGGCGAAGACGCCGTCTCGGCTACAGAAGTCGTTCTGCAGATCCATCACCATGAGCACGGTCTGTCCCATCACATTCCTCCACTTTCCGATGCTCACACGCTTGGAAGAACCGAGCCTTTCAGCCGGGCCAGGATCGTGCCTCGATCGTCGAAGGCGGCGTCCGGCACAGCGAGCGCGATCTCGTGAAGCCCCAGGGTTCCCAGCGTCCCTAACTGCTCGGCGCACTGCTCTGTCGTTCCGGCGATTGCGAACTCCGGGATGAGGGCGTCGGGGACCAGCCGAGCGTGGGGCGCCCGGCTGTTGCCGTGCACCGCGTAATCGTACTGGGCACGGATCCGCTCCACGACGGCGTCACAGTCGCTGGCCACGGGCAGCGGCAGCGTACGGATCATCGCACGGGCGACGTGAGCCCTCACCGCCTCGACGGCTTCTCGAGGCGCGTGATCCGAGACCGCACAGGCAGTCCAGAGGACGAACTCCATGGCATCCGCATCGCGGCCCGCGGCCAGGGCTGCCGTTTTGACGCGCTCCATCGCCGCCCGGATCCGAGCCTCCTGGACTCCTACCATCATGATGACCCCATCGGCGACCTCGCCGGCCAGCTCGAGCATTCTCGGCCCACTCGCCGCGACATAGAGCGGGACCGGGGCGCCCTTGGCCCAAGCCAGCTCAAGCTCGGCCTTCGAGCCAGCCGCCCACCTATCCCCGGCCAGCAGCGCCCGCAACATCGTCACGGTGCGACGGAACTCCGCCAGCGTTTGTGGCCTGCCTCCGGTGGTCAGCAGGGAGCTGTCGCCGGTGCCGAGGCCCAGACAGAAGCGGCCATCCGTGAGCTCGGCCAGGCTCGCCGCGGCGCTCGCTGTGACGGCGGGATGACGCGTCACGCCGGTCGTGACCGCAGAGCCAAGACGCACTCGCTCGGTGTGGCACGCGATCGCCGAGAGATTGACGTACAGCTCCCGCCAGATGAGGGGTGAGTCCGTGACCCAGATGGTGTCATACCCGAGCTCTTCGGCAAGGGCGCCCAGCC
>JBHICL010000558.1:0-2638 GCA_046759605.1 Alphaproteobacteria bacterium
GGTCATGGCTCCGCCGCGACACCCGGCGAGGCCCACGAGAGCGCCCTCAAGGAAGGGACCGAGAAAGGCGAACATTACGCTAATATCCTCGCGTCCCTGTATCGCGGACGGCTCGACGCCCTCAGAAAGAATGGGCAGGCCAACAGTTGTCCGAGGCGCTGGGAAGAGCGATGAGAAGATTGACAAGGCCGTACTCGACACACGGCCTTCAGCGCGGATTCGCGACAAAGACCATCTGCGTTTCGTGGCGTCGCGACCTTGCCTTGTCTGTGGCCCCCTAGTCACGTTCACCACATCCGCTTCGCTCAACCCCGGGCGCCTCGGGCGGAAGGTCAGCGATGCCTGAGCCGTCCCACTCTGCAATACCCATCACAGAGCCCTTCACGAGGTCGGTGACGAGCAAACCTGGTGGATGGAACACAGAGTCGATTCGATGAAGGAGGCGGAGCGGTTGTGGCGCGTCACGTCGACGGGCGTTGCGATAGCCGGTTGAGACCGTGCCTCCTGGGACGAGCCAAATTTCAAGGGGAGGCTACGAATACGGCTTGCGACGCTGCGTCCGGTTTGTGATCAGTCGAGCTCGAACGCGTCCTTGTAGTCCTGTTTGAGCGAGGGATCCTGGTCCTCCTTGCGCAGGAAGCAATTGCCCGCGACCAGGACCTCGATCTCGGTCCCCATGAAGCAGCGGTAGGCGTCCTCGGGCGTGCAGACGATGGGTTCACCGCGCACGTTGAAGGAGGTGTTCACGAGCACCGGACACCCTGTCCGCGCCTTGAACGCCGACAGCAGGGCGTGGTAGCGCGGGTTCGTCTCCTTGTGAACGGTCTGGATCCGGGCCGAATGGTCGACGTGGGTCACCGCCGGTATCTCCGAGCGGACGACGTTCAGCTTGTCGATGCCGAAGAGAGCCTGCTCCTCCGCCGTCATATCCCGGCGGCGGCCGTTGACGACGTCGGCCACCAGAAGCATGTACGGGCTGTCTTCATCGAGCTCGAACCATTCCGCCGCGTCCTCGCGCAGCACCGAAGGGGCGAACGGCCGGAAGCTCTCCCGGTACTTGACCCGCAGGTTGAGGGTCTTCTGAATCGTCGGATTGCGCGGATCGCCAAGGATGGAGCGGTTGCCCAGGGCGCGCGGGCCGAACTCCATGCGCCCCTGATACCAACCCACGGCGAGGCCCTCCACCAGGGCGTCGACGGCGCGTTCGATCAACGCGTCGTCGTCCAGCACCTGGAAGCTGGCGCCGGCGCCGCGGAGCCGGCGTTCGATCTCCATCTGCGGAAACTCAGGGCCCAAATAGGCCCCCGACATGCCGTCCATGACGTTGTGCGCGACCCGATCATGGCCGAGATGGTGGTGGTAGGCGGTCAAGGCGGCGCCCACGCTTCCCCCGGCATCGCCGGCCGCGGGTTGGATCCAGATCCGCTCGAAGCAACCGTCGCGCAGGACCTTTCCATTGGCCACGCAGTTGAGCGCGACGCCCCCGGCGAGGCATAGGTTTCGTGCGCCGGTTTCCTCGGCCAGGCTGCGGGTCATGCGGAGGACAATCTCCTCCGTGACGCTCTGCACGGAGGCGGCCACGTCCATATGGAACTGGGTCAGGCGTTCCTCCGGTGAGCGCGGCGGCTGCCCGAACAGCGCATGGAACTTCTCGTTGATCATGCGCAGTCCGGTGCAGTAGTCGAAATAGCTCAAGTCGAGGCGGAACGAGCCGTCGTCCTTGAGATCGACCAGATTGTCGAGAATAGACCGCTTGTATCTGGGCTCACCGTAGGGCGCCAGGCCCATCAGCTTGTATTCGCCCGAGTTGACCTTGAAACCCGTGTAGTACGTGAACGCCGAGTACAACAGACCCAGGCTGTGCGGAAAATGGATCTCACGCTCCATCTCCAGCCGGTTGTCACGTCCGAATCCGATGCTGCTCGTGGCCCACTCGCCGACGCCGTCCATCGTCAGGATCACCGCCTCGTCGAAGGGCGAGGGATAGAAGGCGCTGGCGGCGTGGGACTGGTGGTGTTCGCCAAACAACAGCCTTGCTTCGACGTCGAAACCCGGATCGAAGGCGCGGAGCTCGTCGCGGAGCAGGCGTTTTTGGAACAGCTTCTCCTTGAGCCACAGCGGCATCGCCATGGCAAACGACTGGAAGCCGCGCGGCGCAAAGGCGAGATAGGTCTCGAGCAAACGCTCGAATTTCAAGAACGGCTTGTCGTAAAAGGCAACATAGTCGACGGCGTCGAGTCCGATGCCGCGCTCGTCGAGGCAGTAGGCGATGGCATGGCGCGGGAAGCCGGAGTCGTGCTTCCTGCGGGTGAACCGCTCCTCCTGGGCCGCCGCGATAATGCGACCGTCCTCGATCAGTGCGGCCGCGCTGTCGTGATAGAAGGCCGAGACACCCAGGATGCGCATGGCTCGGCGCTCAGAAGACCGTGTAGATGAACGGGGCCACGGCGCTGCCCTGACTCAATACGATCAGGGCGCCGAACAGCACGAACACGATCAGGATCGGCATCAGCCAGAATTTCTTGCGGACGCGCATGAACGCCCAGAGCTCTCTTGCGAACGCCATATGCCACTCTCGCTAGAACTGATTCTTCATGGTGTCGGGCGCCGGGCCGGGCTCTCGGTCGATCCAATAGCT
>JBHICL010000559.1:0-2635 GCA_046759605.1 Alphaproteobacteria bacterium
GACCTGGTCGCCGACTGGCTCGATCGTGAGAATACATGGAACGAGGTGGCTTGGCGTCCGGACGTGCTGGCGCGCAGGCTGTTCGCCTGGCTGGGCCAGCACGATTTCTTCTGCGCCAGCGCGGACGACGCCTACCGCAGGCGATATCTCGCCGGTCTCGTTTGCCAGGGCAAGCACCTCGCCCGCGTCCTGCCGGCCGGCGCTCAGGGCATCGATCTGCTGGCATCGATCAAGGGCCTCGTCGTGGCCGGGCTGGCGCTCCCGGATCGCGACGCCTGGATCGCCCAGGGCCTCAGGCACCTGGAGCGGGAGACCGCACGCCAGATCCTGCCCGACGGCGGCCACGTCTCGCGCTGCCCCGCCGTTCACACGAAGGCCCTCAGGCATCTCGTCGACGTGCGCGCGGCGTTGCTCGCCGCGGGGCAACCGGCGCCGAGCTTTCTCATGAGCGCCATCGACCGGGCCGCGCCCTTCCTCAGAATGGTGCGGCACGGCGATGGCGGCCTCGCGCTGTTCAACGGCGGCGGCGAGGACCTTTCCTGGCTCGTCGATATGCTCCTCGCACAGGCCGACGCCCGAGGCCGACCGCCGTTGAGCGCGCCGCATTCCGGCTTCGAGCGCCTGGCCGCCAACCGCACCGTCGTACTGGTGGATACGGGCAAGCCGCCGGCGCCCGGTTTCGGCACGCCGCCCCACGCCGGGACCCTCAGTTTCGAGATGTCGATCGGCAAGGAACGACTGGTCGTGAACTGCGGCGCCCGGGAGGGCCCATCCCAAGAATGGGCGACGGTTCAGCGGACCACCGCAGCCCATTCGACGCTGGTGATCGACGACAAGAACTCAGCGGGTATTCTGCCCCATGGCGACCTCCGCGGCGGTCCGACCGCCGTCGAGTGCAGGCGCGAGGAGGCGGACGGCAGCGTCTGGCTTACCACCTCCCACGACGGCTACGTCAAGCCGTTCGGCCTGGTGCACCAGAGACGTCTCTTCGTGAGCGCCCGCGGCGACGACATACGCGGCGAGGACAAGCTGATCCGCCAGGCCACGCCCGCTTCGCCTGCCCGTGGTTTCACGGTGCGTTTCCACCTGCATCCAACGGTTCACGCGTCGCTGGTTCAGGACGCCTCGGCGGTGCTGATCCAGCTGCCGCGCGGCAATGGCTGGCGGTTGCGCGCGTCCGGGGCCGCGGTGAGCCTGAGCGAGAGCGTCTATCTGGGCGGCGGTGACGACGACCCGCGGCGCGGCGAGCAGATCGTGCTCTCGGGGGTCCTGGGCCCGCCGGACGCCGAGGAATGTGTCGCGGCCGTCAAGTGGGCGCTCCGACGCATTCCACGGCCGGGCTGAGCCTTCCGAACAGTCTCAGAGCTGCCAACGGCGCACCTCGGAAGGCAGCGCGAGCGCCCGCCACATCCCCGGCACGTCGGCGGCCAGACCGTTGCCGCCCAGCAGACGCTCGAGCTCGCCCGCTGTAAAGCGCCGGTACGCATCATGCCCGACCGCGCCGACGACCGCGTCGTAGCCGGTGGCTGCGTCCAACCCGCTCAACAGATCGATGCCATAGAGTTCGGCGGCTTCTCCGGGATCGGCGTGCGGGTCGTGCACATCGACCTCCAGACCAACATCCCTGAGGCCGGCCACGATATCGACGACTTTCGAGTTGCGCAGGTCGGGAACGTTCTCCTTGAAGGTCAGTCCGAGGACCAGTACGCGCTTGCCCGCCGCGTCCATCTCGCGCGCAACCATGGCTGCCACGTGACCGCCCATGCCGTCGTTGATGCGCCGCCCAGCGAGTATGATCTCGGGCTCGTGCCCGAGCTTCTTCGCCGCATGGGCCAGATAGAATGGATCGACGCCAATGCAGTGGCCGCCGACGAGCCCGGGTTGAAACGGCAGAAAGTTCCATTTCGTCCGCGCCACCTCGAGCACGTCGTGCACGCTGAGGCCACAGCGCCCGAGGATCATCGCGACTTCGTTCACGAACGCGATGTTGATGTCACGCTGGGCATTCTCGATGACCTTGGCTGCTTCCGCGGTTTTTATGTCCGGCGCAACGAAGACCCCGCCATCGGTGATACGGCCATAGATGTCCGCGAGATACGCGGTGACCGCCGGCGTCTGGCCGGCCACGACCTTGGTGATGCGGTCGACGGTGTGCTCGCGGTCGCCCGGATTGATGCGCTCCGGCGAATAGCCGAGGTGAAAGTCGCGGCCGCATTCGAGACCCGAGATCTCGGCCAGGGCGGGGCCGCAGAGCTCCTCGGTCACCCCGGGATACACCGTCGATTCGTACACGACGATGGCGCCCGGCCGCAGCACCCGGCCGATCGTCCTGCTGGCCGCGAGCACGGCGCCGAGGTCGGGTCGGTTTTCGGCATCGACCGGTGTCGGCACGGTTACGATGAAGACATCGGCGCCCACGAGCTCGCCCGGATCGTCGCTCAGGGCGAGGGTGCTTGATCGCAACATCGCGGGTTCGACCTCTCCCGTCCGGTCCCCGCCTTCGCGCAGCTCCGCGATCCGCTGGGGGTCGATGTCGAAGCCCGTAACGGAGAAATGCCGGGCCAAAGCCACGGCCAACGGCAACCCGACGTAACCGAGCCCGACGACGCCTATCCGCTCGCTGCCCATCCGATTT
>JBHICL010000560.1:0-2626 GCA_046759605.1 Alphaproteobacteria bacterium
GACAGCTCGCTCTGGCGTTCGATGGCCTCGGCCGTATAGCGCGCGTTCTCCCGATCCGCGATCAGGCCTTCGGTGACGCGCTCGCGAACCGACCGCTCCCGAACCCGGGGCCTTGCCGGCACTTGAGCGAGATTTGGATACGGCTCGTCCGCCGTCGCCTCGACCTCCCCTTCGCCCGTGGCCCGCGTCTCCACCCCCGCCGCTCCCGCCTCTGGCGGATCGCGGCCGAAGAGATTGCGCGGATCAAGAGAGGAACAGCCGGCCAGTAGTACGAGGCACGCGATCAGCCCATAGCGCGATAGACGGCGCGCACCGCGATACAGGCCAGGCACGCCCACGCCGTCGCGCGAGCAGGTCATGTTCATTCAAAACGCCTCCACCCAGGAACCTGTCTCCGGCTGGGTCAAGCCAGGCGGCAACGAGGTCGATAGTGACCCATCTGCGGTTCCTGACGCAACGCACCAACCTGGTTTCTCTCGCTGTACAACTCCAGCTCTTTCGCCTATTTGTGCCAGCCGAAACGGATTGAGATTCCGCTGGGAATATAGAGGATTGCCGAATGGTGGATCAACATAGCGCTGAGCCGCCGACTCCGCCCGACCCGCTGGAGCTTTCGCGAGCAATGGCGAGAATTGCCGAACGAAGCCAGCGCCTGATCGCCGAGTTCCTGCGCCGGCACGGCAACGGCGAGCCCCCTCTTGGCATGGCAGACCCCTTGAACATCGGTGGCGCCTTCGTCGAGCTTACCGCGCGCATGATGTCCAATCCAATGCAGCTCATTGAGGCCCAGCTCAACCTGTGGCAGAACTACATGCAGCTGTGGCAGTCGACGACACAGCGGATACTCGGCCACGAGGTGGAACCGGTCATCGAGCCGAGGGCAGGCGACCGCCGATTCCGCGATGACGCCTGGGACGAAAACGTCGTCTTCGACTACGTCAAGCAGTCCTACCTGCTGGCGGCCCGCTGGCTGCAGAGCACCGTGAGCAAGGTGGACGGCCTCGACGAGAACACCGCCCAGAAGGTCGACTTCTACACGCGCCAGTTCGTCGATGCCATGGCGCCGTCCAACTTCATCATGACGAACCCGGAAGTGCTGAGGACCACGCTCGAAAGCGGTGGCGAGAACCTTGTGCGCGGGCTGGAGAATCTGCTCGAAGACCTCGAGCGGGGTGAAGGTCAGCTGCGTATCAGTCAGACGGACGAAGCCGCTTTCGAGGTCGGCCGCAATATCGCGGCCACACCCGGCAAGGTGGTCTTCCAGAACGAGCTCATGCAGCTGATCCAGTACGAGCCCGCGACGGAACAGGTGCGCGCGCTCCCGGTGCTGATCATCCCGCCTTGGATCAACAAATACTACATCCTGGATCTCAGGCCGGAGAACTCGTTCATCAAGTGGTGCGTCGAGCAGGGGCTCACGGTGTTCGTCATCTCCTGGGTCAACCCCGACGCGGAGCTCGCCGAGAAAAGCTTCGACGATTACCTGCTCGATGGCCCGCTCGCGGCACTGGACGCCGTGACGACGGCCACCGGCGCCGAGGCGGTGAACGCCGTCGGCTACTGCCTCGGCGGCACGCTACTCGCCACCACCCTCGCTTATATGGCGGTCAAGACGGACAAGCGGATCAAGAGCGCCACCTTCCTCGCCGCCATGACCGATTTCAGCGAGGCCGGCGAGCTGGCGGTGTTCATCGACGAGGAGCAGCTCAGCGCCCTCGAGACGCGCATGAACGAGGCCGGCTATCTCGAGGGCTCGGCGATGGCGACGACGTTCAACATGCTGCGCGCCAACGACCTGATCTGGTCGTTCGTCGTCAACAACTACCTGCTGGGCAAGGATCCGTTCCCGTTCGACCTGCTGTACTGGAACTCCGACGCCACCCGCATGCCCGCCAACATGCACAGTTTCTATCTGCGCAAGATGTACCAGGAGAACAGGCTGGTTCAACCGGGCGGGATCGAGCTGGCGGGCGTGCCCATCGACCTTACCCGGGTCGAGACGCCGTCCTTCTTCCTTTCCACGCGCGAGGACCACATCGCGCCCTGGAAGTCCACCTACGCGGCGACACAGCTATTCTCGGGACCGGTGCGGTTCTGTCTCTCGGCATCCGGCCACGTCGCCGGCGTCGTCAACCACCCGGACGCCGGGAAGTACTGCCATTGGACGAACCCCAAGAACGCGAAATCTCCGACCAGCTGGCTCAACGGGGCGAGCCGGCACGATGGGTCGTGGTGGCCCGAGTGGTTCGAGTGGCTGACGCGCGAGGCGGGCCCCATGGTGCCGGCGCGCCACCCCGGCGACGGCGGCCTCGCGCCCCTGGAGGACGCGCCTGGCTCGTATGTGAAGGTGCGGTCGCATCGGACGGGCTGAAACGGAAGCAGCCAGGCCACAAGAGCCGCCGTCGGGATGACGGCGGCTCTTGTGTTTGGCGTGGCGCCTGAAGCGTTTGGCCGACGGCTTCACCCCGAGGCGCCGGCGACGCAGCGCCACGACCAGGGGGTTGCGCCGCGACGGCCGTTTTCCTTTTCGTTTCATCACCATCCTCCCCCCAGGGCCTGCGCAGGAGACCCGCGGGGCCCCGGACGATCAGGCGGGCGCGCGGGCGGACGCCCGGCGATACTCCGC
>JBHICL010000561.1:0-2623 GCA_046759605.1 Alphaproteobacteria bacterium
TGAAAAGTAAGGATGAAGCCTCCAGCGCGGTGCCGGAGGAGGTGATGGAAACTTGATTCCGCACGGAACCAAGGTTTCGATCTGGGCCTAGGGCAGATCGAACCTCTAACGCTTAGTCACGCGACAGCTTGAAGCTCTTGACCAGATGCGGCTTCAAGCCATGCGCCTTCCAGACGCGCTGGACGCTCGTGTGGCTGATGCCGACCGCTGCCGCCATGCTGCGAACGCTCCAATGGGTCGCGTTCGGCGGCGTGGCATGCAACGTCATGTCCACCACGCGCTTGATCACACCCGCCCCAAGGCGAGGCTTACGGCCTGGGCGCGGCGCGTCGCGCAACAACCTGTTCACGCCGGCCTCCGCTGAGAATTACTTATAATTCGTATGAAGAACGAGGTTTGAATCCCCAACTTACAACGACCGTTACCAAACAAGTCTGACCTATACTAGCTATTCGGCCTGCCTCTATTGGCGTTCATCAATCGCCTTCACGGCTGCTGCAATCTGTTCATTGATTTTCTTCATGAGAGTCGGCTTGGCGAACATCCAACCGGTCGCGACATAGGTGTTGGCGCTCGCTACCTTGATCTTGTTCTTCATCTTCCGCCAAGTCCTCGAAAAAAAACCTTCCGGCTTTTTCGGGTCCGCCGACGTCTCCAGACCGTTAGCGAGTTCTTTCTTTAGAGTCTTGTAGACCGCAGCGACGCGCGTCTCGATATCGGCGTTGATGCTGTCCGCCCTGAACTTCCCTTTAGGCCAATGTGGAAGTGGCTCTTCTTCCGCGCAATGCCCAACGAGCGGTATGATCGGCAGGTGCGTCGGATCCAGATCGTTACTGCGCCGCTCATCGATCCATCGTTCTTTCATCCCTTCCGGCCACACATCAAAAAGCTTGTTGTCCAGTGGCAGCGTGAAATGGTCAGCCAGAAACCGCTGGCAGTTGCGACGGCCGAGCAGGTAGTCGTGGCGCCGGTAGCCCTCGGACATAAAGCCCATGAAGCCGCTCAGCGCGCCGCTCGCGATCGCATCCGATCCCCTTTGGTTCTTGATGCCCCTGGTCGGCGCGACCAGAAACCGGCTGTAAACCTGTTTGACCCTCGCCAAGGCGAGGTCCTCCTCCTTGAACCGAGCCTGTTCCTTCCAAGCGCCGAAAAGAGACATGCCAACCTTGGAAAGCGGCGTCGTGTCTTCCGGCCCGAGCGGTCCGGGATCGGAAAAGGGATCGATCAGTACGACGGCACGGGTGGCCTCAGCGCCTTCACGTGGATTCCGGCCTTGGGAGCCCGCCAGGAACTTGCGAGCTAAATCGAACGGCTCGTTGTTCATGGCACCGCCATCGACGCATAAATAGCCATAGGGATTGGGTGCTTGGTTACTCGGCCAGTGCGGTACGTGGTGCGGGACTTCCGTTGCCGGCGGGTTGGGGACAACAAGGGCCCGGTAATCGTAGTGCGCGCCGTTGCGCTTCAACGGGCGAGGCCGGAGGAAAAGCGGGAACGCGCCAGTTGCCAGCGCCGTCTGTGCCAAATCGATCCAGCGGCCTTCGTACTGGTTGGGCCTCTTCAATTCGATAACGTCGGGTGCCGGATAGTGTGGTGCAAGGTCTCGATCGCTGAGGCCGGATATCGCGAACGTCACATGGTCGCGGTGCATCTTCATCTCGTGACCAAGGCGGGTCGCGCCCCCAAACGCGATGGTGTATGGAACGCCCCGCAGGTTCGCGACCGTGAGCATGAGGGTGAGCGGATTGTCGAGCCAGTGACGACGACGTGCCCGATCGACGTCGCTGAGTTTTGTTCCCGTGAAGTCGACAGTTCTCCTGGCTATTTCTTCGAGTTCGTTGCAATCAAGGAATGAAAGAAGCCCGTCCTCGAGATCGGTGGCCTTGAGAAAATACTTGATATCGATGCCTGTCACCCAGGTATCGTAGAAGGGATTGCCACTCGAACTTCCTTCAGCATTGAGAATACGGGACTTCTCTTCGTCCAACAGCTTGTCGTGCTTTTCGGCGGGATAGACGGGCGGAAAGTCGTAATCCAGCGCGGCCGCAGCGATGGCGCCGTTGATGCCTCCCGCCGATGCCCCAGTGATAACCTTCAGTATGACATCGTGATTGGGCACGGATTTGTCATTGGCGTCCTTGGCGAGGCTCCAACGGTCCAGCGCTTCGATCAGGAAATCCATGGCCCCTGCCGTGTAGGCTCCCGCCGACACAGCGCCGGCAAGGACCAGTCCGATCTCGAAATGGCCCCGGTCCGGCTGTGTGCGCTCGCTCGGATACCAAGCCCTAAGCTCTTCGATGTCGTGTTCGTTCGTCCCGATCGGAATCCTGGTCATAGCGTCTCCCCTCTATTCTCCCGTTCGACCGATATCATTAGAATTGACCTTGTATCTGTGAGTGGCGCTTGAGTGTGCTGCGAGCATGGGCAATGCACGTCTATGGAAGGACGTGCGTCGCGAGCACTTGAACAGGCTGCCCCACGGCCTCTCACACCAAAGGTCAATCGGTATTCTGCCCGCCAGGCAAGCCAGTAAACATACATCGCTCCCTACTAAAAACTCTATCCGCTTCAGTTGTAGGTCGCATCCTGCAGTGGCCAGCGGTACGCGTATGGGAACGTCACG
>JBHICL010000562.1:0-2622 GCA_046759605.1 Alphaproteobacteria bacterium
AAGCGGGAACCGGACAACCCCCACACTCCATTCGCTATCGAGATATTCACCGTTGATGGCGTCAAGTTGGGATACGTCCCACGTGCATCCAACTGGCATATCGCGGATCTCATTGAACGAGGACAACTCGTGGAAGCGGTAATTGCCGACCCTCAGCCCGAACACCACTATGAAATCAGGGTTGCCCTATACCATCGCCGCAGCGGTGGCTGATCTATGGGGGTAGCGGGTCGTCGCGCGGATAGCTGCGCGCTCCTCCGGGAAGCGCCACCAAGCGGCGTAGCGCTCCTGAGGCCCCACCCCGCGAATAGGAGCCTGTCCCTCACTTCTCCCAGGCCCGGGATCGGTGGTTGCCATGCCGCCATCCGCGCGGTGCGGCCTGGGGACGGGACCGATGCGCTCGACGATGCGAGCGCCCGAACGCCAGGTGACGAGCCCCAGCCTGGCCTAGCCGGCGCGGGCCTCGGCGGTATCCGTCTGGTTGTCCGACCGAATCTGGCGCAGGAATTTCTCGACTTCCGCCTTCAGCGTGTCGGCATGTTCGGTCAGCCCGGTCGCTGCCGTGAGGATCTCGCTCGACGCGCGGCTCGTTTCTTGCGCGGCTTCGGACACACCGGACATGCTTCTGGTCACTTCCTCCGTGCCGGTCGCCGCCTGTTCGATGTTCCGGGAGATGTCCCTGGTGGCGGCGCTTTGCTGATCCACCGCGGTCGAGATCGTGCCGGATATCTCGCCGATTTCCTTGATGACCGTGACGATCGATTCGATCGAACCGGCCGTGTGCTCGGTCGCCGACTGGATCGCGAGAATCTGCTGCGAGATTTCGTCCGTCGCCTTCGCGGTCTGGCTGGCGAGCGACTTTACCTCCGACGCAACGACGGCGAAGCCCTTGCCGGCGTCGCCGGCGCGGGCGGCCTCGATGGTCGCATTCAGCGCCAACAGATTGGTCTGTTCGGCGATGTCGCTGATCATGTTGATCACTTCGCCGATCTTTCCTGCGGTATCGACCAGCGTCTGCACGTTGCCATAGCTCTTCTCGGCCTCGGTCACCGCCTTGCTGGTGATGCCGGAGGACACACCGACCTGCCGCGTGATTTCCTGGATCGAGGCCGTCAACTCGTCGGTCGCAGAGGCCACTGTCTGAACACTGGCCGACGCCTGCCCCGATGCGGACGATACGGCCATCGACTGACGCGAGGTTTCTTCCGATACCGCCGACATGGTCTGGGAAGAGGATTGCATCTGGCTGGCGGCGGAAGAAACCGCGTTCACCACGTTGCCGACACTCTGATCGAAGTCGTCGGCGAGCTTCAACACGAGCGCCCGCTTTTCCGCCTCGGCCCGCTCTTTCATCTCTTCCTGCTCGGCGCGCAGGCGCTCGGTCTCGATCATGTTGTTCTTGAAGACCTGGACCGCCTGCGCCATGGCGCCGATCTCGTCACGGCGCTCGACCATGTCGATCTCGACGCCGAGCTCTCCGGCTGCCAGCCGCCTCATCGCGGAGGTCATGCCACGGATGGGCCGCGCGACATAAACCAGCAGCAGCACGACCAGGACAACAAGAAGCACGACCAAAACTGCGGCTGCGACCTGGAGGCCGATCGACAAGCTCTTGGCGATGTCCTCGGAGATCTTGCCGAGGTCCCATGCGACAGCCAATACGCCGACCTGCTGTTGATCGGCGCCGAACTGGATAGGCATGACTACGGCCAGGTGCGCTTCATGCGTGGATACCGACGACTGTTCGGCCACCGAGGCGATGGTGCCGGTGGTCAGGACCGGATTCCAGTCGAACGGCTCGAACCGTTCGTTCTGGTAGGTCGTCATCGGAGCGCCGTCGGTGGCGAGGACGACGACGGACGCGAGCCTGGAGCCCTCGGCCGATCCAAGCTTTCCGAGCAGCTCGGCGATCGGCTTGATCTGCTCGAACTTGACCGCGGTCGACAATTGTAGCGCCAGCAGTTCGGTGGCCTGCACGTCGGACCTCTCCGCCAGCGCGTGCAGATTCCGGCTCTGCGCCGACTGCTGAAAATACAGATTCGCGGCTGCCCCGATGATGAGCACGAAGGCAATCGCGAAGCCGATTTTCCTTGGGACGGTCCAGAAGCCCGACCCGGTTGCCGCCGCGGGGTCCAATCGCGACGTTTCGGCAGTCGATTGTGTCATGTGACAATTCCTCAGTTGAGCTTGCACCGCCGGGAACTGCCAAACCTTCCCGGCGGTGCGAGACTCGGCCCGAACTCACTCAATGACCTTGGCTACGCTCAGGATCGAGATCGGGATGTCCAGCCCGGCACGCCGGGCAGCAGTCATGTTTATGTAGAGCGTCGGCTCATCGTCGATGCGGATCGGGATGTCCTTGATCTGCTTGCCGTTGACCACGACAGCGACGACCGCGTCGGCCAGCCAGCGGCCGAGTTTGATGTCATCGGACAGCACCCCGCCGACCGCGCCGTTGTAGATCGGCTTTTCAGCGAGAGAGAATACCGGCTTTTGGCCGGCCAGTTCGGCCGCCGCGTCGGCGTTGTCCAGCGCCGCCGACTGGTTGCCGAGCACGAAGCCGTCGAACCGATCGCCATTGTCGGCCATGGCCTTCTTCAGTTCCTCGCGGTCGGCGACCAG
>JBHICL010000563.1:0-2620 GCA_046759605.1 Alphaproteobacteria bacterium
CCGTAGAACGCGAGACCCAGCGGCCGCACCGCGCGTGTCGTCCGGTTCCCGTGTTCGTCGCTGTAGCTGAAATGGATCTTGCTGCGGCTGCGGATCGCCCGTCTGAGCTGGGCCAGGTCGACGGTGAACGGCGTCTGCGCCCGCGTCGGCGGCGCGAAAAGCGCCGTTTCCAACAGCTCGTCCCTCAGGCGGTCCGGCAGAACAGTGGCGATCTTGTCGAGCGCGCGCCGGGCGGCGGTGGCCAGCTCCGGATCGCCCCAGCGGGAGACGATCTCGCCACCCAGGACGAGCGCCTCGATCTCCTCAACGTCGAACATCAGCGGCGGCAGGTCGAAGCCGCCACGCAGCATGTAGCCGATGCCCGGCTCTCCCTCGATGGGCACGCCGGATGCCATGAGATCGGCGACATCGCGGTAGATCGTGCGCACCGACACCTCCAGCGCCTCGGCAAGGTCTCGCCCCGTGGTCACGCCGCGGCGCCCGCGCAATTCCTGGATCAGCTGAAACAGTCGGTCGGCGCGTCGCAATTGCAGCTCCTCCAGGCATCCGCGCGAACCTAATCAAACCCTGCTGACACCATGCTGTCAGCAGTGATCTGGTATCCATCTTGGAACGTATCAGCAATAGCTCATTTGGGTACGGAGCCGTGCTTGAGGAGGAGACGTACGATGCCCGGGGTGAAGACCTCCGAGATCACCAGCTGGATCATCTCAAAGGGCCTTGCGGGCGAGCCGGAGCAGCGGCTCCTCGGAGACTTCTGCGAGCGCCTGATTGCTTCGGGTGTTCCCTTGCTTCGCGCCAATATCGGTCAGCGCACGCTGCATCCCATTGTCGACGGGCTCGAGTTCGAGTGGTGGCGGGGCGGCGGTGCGCGGGAGGACGAATGGCATCGCGAGGATATCGGCGCCGACGAGGATCTTCTTCGCTACCCTTTCCACTACATGTATACGGCCGGGCTTTCGCGGCTGCGACAGCGTCTCGGCGACGAGCGACGACCCCTGGAGTTCCCGCTGTTCGATGATCTGCGGGCCCGGGGCGCCACCGATTACTTTGCCGTTGCCACCGGGTTCGGCCAGCCGGGCGAGGTGGGTCCTCTTTCCGGGTTCAGCTCGTCATGGACGACCGATGCTCCCGGTGGATTCAACGACGAGGACATTGCCACCATAGAACTGCTGCTGCCGGCGCTGGCGCTGGCGATCAAGGCGAGGTCGACCGAGCGTGCGGCCAGCACGGTGCTCGAGACCTATCTCGGCCGCGACGTGGGCCACAGGGTTCTCGGCGGCGAGATCGGTCGAGGTTCGGCGGAAGCGATCCGGGCCGTGTTGTGGTACGCCGACCTCGAGGGGTTTACGAAGATCGCCGACACCGCGGCCCAGGCCGAGCTGATCGATCTCCTGAACGCCTATTTCGGATGCATGGTCGACGTGGTGCACGATCACGGTGGCCAGGTGCTGAAGTTCATCGGCGATGGCCTCCTCGCGATTTTCAGGCTCGATCAGGACGACGGCGCTTCGATGAGGGCGCTGGAAGCCGTCGCCGTCGTGACGGCGCGGGTGGAGGCGCTCAACGAGAACCGCGCCCATGGGCGCAAGCCGACCTCCGGCTTCCACATCGCGCTCCATCTGGGGGAGGTGCTTTACGGCAACGTGGGGGGGCGAGACCGGCTCGATTTCACGGTCGTCGGCGCCGCCGTGAACGAGGTGAGCCGTATCGAGGACATGTGCCGCCCTCTCGGCCGTAATGTGCTTCTGTCCGCGAGCTTCGCAGAGGCCACCCGCGGTCGGACGGATCGTGTCGTCTCGCTTGGGCGGTATGCGCTTCGCGGTATCGCAGCGCCGCGCGAGCTCTACACCGTCATCGCCGCCGACGATCCCGGGCACGGCGCTCATGCGGACCGTCGCGGCGTTCGTCCCCCCGATCTGGCGGATGCGGACGTCGGGCGAGCCGGCCGCCACGAAGCTGCCCTCTAGGCGTCATGTCGCGGCCAAGATCACCGGGCAGTGTCTCGGCGATCATGAGCCGGCATCATCCATTTACGCGGGGCGCCCGCGGCTATCTGTGCAGCGCCGGTGGTCGTAGCGAGAGTTCCTTCGCCACGGGCACCGCGCGGACACGGCATCTCGTAAAGACATGGACCCGGGGCCCATGTGGGCCGCCGAGCTTAGTGGCTTGTGATCAGGCGCGAGAACAGGACGGGAATCACCTCTTTCGTCGAGACGCGCCCGGTCTCGTCCTTGCTGACAACGAGCAGCTGCTGCTGATCCTCCAGGCCTGCCGGAACGACCATCCTGCCGCCGGGCTTGAGCTGGTTGATGAGCGCCGGGGGGATCAGCTCCGGCGCCGCCGTGACGATCACCTTGTCGTACGGTGCGTGCTCGGGCCAACCGTTCGAGCCGTCGCCGATGCGGACGTGTATGTTGTTGTAGCCGGCGCCGCGCAACCGTTGTTCGCCTTCGCGCGCGAGCTCTTCCAGAATCTCGACCGTGAACACCTGGTCCGCCAGCTCGGCCAGGATCGCGGCCTGGTAGCCCAGTCCCGTCCCCACCTCGAGCACCGCATCGTGCTCCGTGAGCTCGAGGAGATCGGTCATGAGCGCGACGATGAAAGGCTGAGAGATCGT
>JBHICL010000564.1:0-2615 GCA_046759605.1 Alphaproteobacteria bacterium
GCTCCGGCGCCGTGAGCTCGAAGCTTGCGGTCCCGTGCCGGACGTGGTGGCCGTAGATGCGGCAGATGGCGTCGAGATCCCGCTCGCCAGCGTCGCGTAAGACGTGCACCGCCGCCATCTCACTCATTTTCCCTGGGAATCCGCCGATCCGGACCCGGACCGTCTATGCGGCCACCGCTTCATGACCCAGCCGGCACAGGTGCTCGGCCAACGTGTTCATATGGCGGCCCACCGTCTCGATGCGCGGGGTCCGTCTTATGCGTTGCTCATCCATATAAAGGGCACGGTTGATCTCGATCTGAAGGGCGTGAACGTTGCCGGCGGGCCGGCCATAGCTCCGGGTGATGTAGCCGCCCGAGTAGGGCGCATTGCGCCGGACGGTATAGCTCAGCTCGTGGAAGGTCTGCTCGACGAGCGCTATGAGGCCGGGGGCGCATGTGGCGCCGTGACCGTCGCCGAGGATGATATCCACGCGACGAGGCCGTCCGGCATCGTTCTCCATCGGCCCGCCCACCGATGGCATGGAGTGGCAGTCGATCAGGACGCAGAACCCGAAACGCGCCTTGGTGGTCCGGATCAGCTCGGTGAGCGCCGCGTGATAAGACCGGTAGTAGGTCTCGATACGCGAGCGGGCCTCGGCGAAGCCGAGCTTCGCCTTGTAGATCTCCGCACCGCTGGCGACGACCCGTGGGATGGTTCCCAATCCAGCGGCGACCCTGGGCGAGCGCGTGTTCGCGTAGGCCGGCAACGCCTCGCGGAACATTGCCGGGTCGAGCTCGTACGGCTCGCGGTTGGGATCGACATAGGCGCGTGGGAACAAGGCCTTGACGAGCGGCGCCCCGAACTCCGGCACCTCCGCGAAGATCTCGTCAACGAAGCTGTCCTCGGAGCGGCGGATCGTGAGCGGGTCCAGGCTCGTCCGCGCCAGAAACTCGGGCGTGTAATTCCGGCCGCTATGGGGTGACGAAAACACGACCGGCGCCGCCTGCACCGGAGGCTCGACGACTTGGATCAGCTGACTTTCGGTGATCTTGAGTACAGCCGGTCTGTCCATGAGCCCCGATATGGCAGAACGTGTCCGCCAAGTCCATTAGAACAAAGTAGAATCATGTTGACGATAAACGGTTCTCATGGAGAGTAGCCAACTTATTCACGGTTTGGCAATGTCGCATGCCTAGCCTTCTCGAATTACTCTGGGAGTCACACCCAGGCGCCGATGTCCAGCCGGGCCGGCGGAAACCTTCAGCGAAGAGCGAATGGCGCGAATACTGCTGGCGGAAGACGACGAGGCACTGCGGACGTTCCTCGGCAACGCGTTGAGGCGTGCCGGGCACGTGGTCACGGCCGTCGCGGACGGCTCCGCCGCGCTCGCCGAGATCAAGGAGCGCCAATTCGACCTGCTCATCGCCGACATCGTCATGCCGAGGATCGATGGCATCGAGCTGTCGCGACGGGCAGCGCGGGAGCATCCGGAGCTGAAGGTGCTGTTCATCACCGGCTTCGCCGCCGTAGCGATGACGGCGCGGCGCACGTTCACGGACGCGCGGGTGCTGTCCAAGCCGTTTCACCTGCGCGAGCTGGTGGACAACGTCCACCGCATCCTGGCCGCGTGAGGGCCGGGGGCGAGGGCCCCGGGGGATTGCGCTGGCGCGGACTTGCATTGCGCGGTGCAGCGTTGTAAGACCCCTCGCCGTCGCCGCGCGCGGTGTATGGGTCCCGCGCGGACGTCTCGGGCGCGTAGCTCAGCGGGAGAGCACCACGTTGACATCGTGGGGGTCGCTGGTTCAATCCCAGCCGCGCCCACCATTTTTTTCAATGGCCTAGCCGAGTGCAGCTAGGCATTTTCTGTTTTTTGGGTAGAGTAGCGCGACGCGAGGACGCACTCCGAACACAGCTTTTTCAGCAGCCTTCCGGATGAGTCATAAGAGTTAACGGTCGGGTAATGGGCTGGATAACCGAGGTCGCACCTCAGTCATCGTCACTTAAGGTTCCACATCTGCCTCATGATCAACCAATTCCCTGACGCGTCCCTTTGGAGAAGCCATGTCTTCGTGGCTTTGAATGACCTCGTCGCACCATCATCGTAGGCGACGGTGGTTGCATCGACGTGCGCGATTCCGTAGATCCAGTGATCGTTGATTCGTAGAGCGTCAATAGGTCCGGATTGGATGCTCCATTTAGCGATGTCATAGTCCTTTTGTTCACTCTTTGAAATCGCGTCGGGGCCCCGCTCAGGCTCCGACCCCGGCGGAATCCGAATTGCATCGGCGGCGAATAGTCTTCGATAGGCGGACGAATCATTTGCGTTGACGGCCGCCTGATACTTCTCACACATCGTCTTCACAACCTCGAACGCGTCGACCATCGGCTGGACCTTCCGTTCTTGGTTTGCTCTCTGCTATCACGACCCTACCTCCACCGCAAGTGAGCACCAGATCGAGAGTCCGGGGTCTCGTCGCCTGGACTTCCGGCCACAAATTGAACTCTCGTTTAAATACACGACCCTCCGGACGTTCGGCACCAGACATTGGCTCGCCTGGCGGGCGACTCTGGGGCAGGGGCGGTAGTAGGCACTCGTGCTTCACGATGTCAGCTGAGCAGCACAAAGCTGCCGT
>JBHICL010000565.1:0-2612 GCA_046759605.1 Alphaproteobacteria bacterium
TATGCCCTTAGTCGGTGAGTCCAGGCGTCCGACGCCGCGGACCCGGGCTGGGGCAGGAACTCACAAAGAGCGTTGGCGTTGGATCTAGAGCCTACCCCGCCAATGTCCGCTCATGACCGACAGACGGGCCACCAACGTGTAACGTCGGCTTCCATCGCGGGAAGCGGACGTTTGGCCAGAGGGAGCGTGAGGACCGCGATTAGCCAATAGCAGAAGTTCAGGCGTGTATTGGGAGGACAGATAGGCGCAATCTTACCGCCGCAGCCGTTCCATGATTTCGGCAAGTTGCTCGAGGGTGTCACGCCTATTCTCGTCGCTCAGCCTTTCCAGATCGATTCGGATGGACACGCCATCGCGGTTGCACCGGATGAACCGGTCCTCCCCGGACTGGTCAAGAAAGTTCCCAAGCGCAAAGGGACGAATTTCGCGCCGGATCCCCTTTGCTTGTATGGAAGGCCTTTCCTCGGCATCAACAATGTCGCGCACAAGGGCGTATGTTTCAAAGGAGAGAAGAATGCCATCTGGATCAGCTTGGCGTTCCAATCTGGCGGCGAGGTTAACCTCACCCCCGATGATCGTGTAGTCCATTCGATCGCTGCTTCCAAAATTTCCGACGTTGCAGAACCCTGTGTTGATGCCGATGCGCATACGGAAGGGTTGCTCGTACCCCTTGTCGTGCCAGTCTGCCTGAAGATCTCTCATCCGGCGTTGCATGGCGATCGCCATGTGGACACAGGCCTTTGCGTCTTGCTCGACGCCCTTCGTTTCGGGATCGCCGAAGAACATCAGCATGGCATCACCGATGAACTTGTCGATGGTCGCCCCATGTTCCAGGGCGATCTTCGACATCTCCGTGAAATACTCGTTCAAGAGACTCGCTAAATCCTCCGCCTGGAGGTCCTCGGTGATCTGGGTAAAATCCTTGATATCACTGAAGAAGACGGTGAGCTTCTTGCGCTTGGTCTCGAGCGAGACATCCTGCCGACCGGAAAAAATGGACTGATAGATTTGCGGTGCCAGGTACTTGGAGAGCTTCGATGAAAGGGATTCGAGCATCCTGTTTTTCTCGTCGAGCAACTCCTTCTGTTCGTCGAGCTCGCCTATCAGGTTTCGATGGAGCGCGTCGAAACGGTCCTTCGCCTCTTCCAACCGGACCCGACTTTCCTCGGACCGGGTGAGCTTCCTGTCAAGTACGCGAACCTGCCGGCTCAAGGTGGCTACTTGGGCGGCCGTATCTTCGCGGGTTCGTTCGTCGCTGGTCATGGCAGGCCGCCAATCCTTATTTGATTTCCGCGCCGTCCCCCTGCCGGCGTGTTCTACCCATCAGGTCCCCATAACAAGCGAAACGAAAGTTTCGTTGTGGAACTTCGAGGTATCGTCGTTCGTGTGACGCGGTCCGATTTCGCCATAACCATAGAAACCGCAGACGGGCACTTGAGTGCCGATCACCGATTCGACGATGACGTATTCCTCCGCCGTACGGGTCCCAAGCAGGAGCTTCCTTGCGGCGCATGAGAAGAACAACGCTGCTTCGGGAGATTTTCCGTGGGGGTAGTCCGCAAACGCCTTCCGTACCGATGCCGTACAACCTTCAAGAATTGCGCTCCGATCGGCTGAAGTGATCTGTACCAATGCTCCTTCGCGGATGTCGGCGAAAAAGGTGATAGCGCCCTTGTTCGCGTCTATGGTATCGACCGTGGCGCGGAGACACTCGACCTCGCCGTGCTCGTCCAGGATCGCCAACGGGAATTCGGCGCTCGAGGAAACCTGCTCGCCAAGGAACCGCCGATAGAAGTCTGTCGCGGGACGACCGTCGATTTCGTGTAGGACATTCCCGACGGAGCGGGTGACCAGCCCAGGCTCACCCACGGGCTCCCACCCGCTCTCGACAGCGATCGAATACACGAGCGGGCCGGAAAGAAGGAGGACCGGGACCGAGTCCGAACACACTTCGCGTCCGCAGAACTGACGCGTACTTTCGAATCGCCACCCATCGCCCGCCGTGGCCCCGAGCACCGGCACGTTCGCATTCAGGTGTTGGCCCAAGGCTTCGACGATCTGCTGCGCGCTGGTCGTCATGCTTTCGGGTAAGGTGATGCAAATAGCCGTTGGCAGAGTGGACTTTGCCCTGGCGGTTTCCACGGCGCGGCTACAGACGGCCGGGATATCTTTGCTAACGTCGCGCCCCAATCCGGCTGCAAATTCGATGCTGTCCGAGCCAAACAGCACCAGTGTTATCGAATCCTCTCGAAAACCGAGCTCGGAAGAAATCTCCCCATCGGTCGTACAGCCGATTAGTTCAAGGCCGGGCCAGGCATCATCAATACCTTCGAGAATATGGTCGTGCTCCAGGCCAATGGCGGAAAATAGTATGCCGGCCTTCGGTTTTCTATCGCCAAGCTTCTCCCGACACTGCTCCACGATCTCGTCGAGCGCGCCTTCCGTATCGATGTCCTCGCTGTGCGCAACTACGGCAAAAAACATCGTCCCCTCCTTCAGGCCGTCTGCCTAACTGGGAATAGCCAGCGACACGGCCTGGCCCAACGTTCGCAAATTCTGTTCCAGGTGACAATGGTCAGCACATTTGACAGTTAGCCGGGAATACCCGACCA
>JBHICL010000566.1:0-2611 GCA_046759605.1 Alphaproteobacteria bacterium
GCGCTCGGCACCGTCGCGCACTGGCTGCTCATCAGGGCGCTCCAGGCCGCCCCGGCCTCGCTGATTCAGCCGTACACGTTTGCCCTGGTGCTGTGGGCCGTGGTCGTCGGCCTCGTTGGCTTCGGGGATTTTCCGGACGGGGCAACGGTCGTTGGCGCCGTCATCGTTATCGGCAGCGGTCTCTTCACCTTCTACCGCGAAAGACTGCGTCGGGATCCACGCGCCTCCTAAGTGCGATCGCCGAACTCCCGGCGGATCCGCTCGGTGTGGGCGCCGAGGGCCGGCACCGGGCCGAGCTCGCTCGTCTCGCCCGCGACCTCGACGGATGGCGCGACCAGTTCCACCATGCCGCCCGGCGTGCTTACCGGCAGGCGGCGCAGCTGCTCGTGTGCGGCGAGGTCGGCGATCGAGTTGAGGCGCGCGTGCGCGATGTCGGCCCGGCGGAGCGCGGCTCCGGCGCTCTCGCGGTCCAACGCCGCGAACGCCTCAGCGATGATCTCGTCCATCGCGCCGCGATTGGCCACGCGGGCTGCGTTGTGCGCGAACCGCGGGTCGTCGGCGAGCTCGGGTCGGCCGAGTATCTCGTCACAGAAACGGCCCCATTCGCGCTCGTTCTGGATGGCGATCAGGATCCGGCCGCCGTCGCCGAGCGGGTAGGCGCCATAGGGCGCGATGGTCGGGTGGTACAGGCCAGCCGGCCCGGGAGTCACGTCACCGTAGATCTCCTGGAGCAGCGGGACCGAGAGCCAGTCCGCAAGGGTCCCGAACAACGACGCCTTCAGGGTGGCGCCCACCCCGGTGCGCTCGCGGGCCAAGAGCGCCTTCAGGATCGCGCCGTACGCCATGGCGCCGGTGGCGATGTCGGCGATCGAGATGCCGACCCGACCCGGCGCCCCCGGAGAGCCGTTGATCGAGCACAGGCCCGTTTCCGCCTGGACCAGGAGATCGTAGGCCTTCGTCCCGGCATAGGGCCCCGTCTCGCCATAGCCCGAGATGTCGCAGGTGACGAGGCGCGGATGCCGGCGGCGCAGGGCCTCGGCGCCGAACCCGGCCCGCGCGGCCGCCCCCGGTCCGAGGTTCTGCACGAAGACGTCGGCGCGGGCGACGAGCCGGTCGAGCAGCGTCCTGTCGCGCCGTTCCCGGAGGTCGAGCACCGCGGACTCCTTGCCGCGGTTCAGCCAGACGAAGTAGGCGCTGCCGCCCTTGACGTGGGTATCGTAGCCCCGTGCGAAATCGCCGCCGGGACGCTCCACCTTGATCACCCGCGCGCCGCCGTCGGCGAGAAGGGCCGTGCAATAAGGCGCCGCCACCGCATGCTCGAGCGCGACCACCAGGAGTCCATCAAGCTCGCGGGTCATGGCGCTCCGTCAATAGGACCTCGGCATGCCCAGCACGTGCTCGCCGAGATAGGCCAGGATCAGGTTCGTGGACACGGGCGCTATCTGGTAGAGCCGCGTCTCGCGGAACTTCCGCTCTATGTCGTACTCCTCGGCGAACCCGAAGCCGCCGTGGGTCTGAAGGCAGACGTCGGCCGCCGCCCACGACGCCTCGGACGCCAGCAGCTTGGCCATGTTGGCCTCCGCCCCGCACGGCTCCTCCGCGTCGTAGAGCGCCGCGGCGCGCCTCACCATGAGGTCCGCGGCCTCGGTCCGGGCATAGACGCGCGCGATGGGGAACTGCACCCCCTGGTTCCGTCCGATGGGTCCGCCGAACAGGTCGCGCTCGCAGGCATAGTCCCGGGCCTTGGCGATGAACCAGCGGGCGTCGCCGATGCACTCGGCCCCGATCAGCACGCGCTCGGCGTTGAGGCTGTCGAGGATGTATCGGAACCCCTTGCCTTCCTCGCCGACGAGGTTCTCGCCCGGCACGCGAAGGTCCGAGAAGAACACCTCCGTCGTGGCGTGGTTGATCATCGTGGGGATCGGCCGGATGGTCATGCCCTTGCCCACCGACGAGCGGATGTCGACCAGGAACACGGAGAGGCCTTCGGTGCGCCCAGCCGCCTCCTCCCGCGGCGCCGTGCGCGCGAGCAGCAGCATCAGGTCCGAGTGCTCCGCGCGCGACGTCCACACCTTCTGGCCGTTCACGACGTAGTCGGCGCCATCGCGGACCGCCGTCGTGCGGAGGCTCAGGGTGTCGCTGCCGCTCGTGGGCTCGGTCACGCCAAACGCCTGAAGCCTGAGCTCTCCCTTGGCAATGCCCGGCAGATATTTTTCACGCTGAGCCTCGGAGCCGTGCCGCAGCAGCGTGCCCATGATGTACATCTGCGCGTGACAGGCGGCGCCGTTGCCGCCGCTTCTGTGGATCTCCTCGAGTATGGCCGCCGCCGCGCCGACGCCGAGCCCGCTGCCGCCGTAGCGCTCGGGGACCAGCACGGCCAGATAGCCGGCCTCGGTGAGCGCGTTCACGAACTCGGTCGGATAGGCGCGTTTGCGGTCGAGCTCGCGCCAGTACGAGCCGTCGAAGCGCGCGCACAGCGCCCGCACCGCCTCGCGGATCTCGGGATGGTCCTCTGCCGGCATCATGGGGTATGCGCGTGGGCGGTCATGGCCAGGCCGCCTTCCGGCGTCAGCGCCCACAACGCGCAGCCATCCCCATCCGGTGCGCCGCA
>JBHICL010000567.1:0-2606 GCA_046759605.1 Alphaproteobacteria bacterium
AGATCCTGAGCGATCCCACTCTGGCGAACCCGGGAGCGACAAAACTCAAGGAGGTTCTGACGGAGTAGGGTTCCCGAACGCCGGGTCCGGTTCACGCCGCCGGCAAACAGGAGGCGCGGCCCTCGTTCGCGGCAGTGGAAAAGCCGCGCCAAGTCCGTTCTTCCCGGAGGATGCGGAACAAGCAAGCTCGGAGGGCCGCGGGTCAACCGGGCGACAAGCAAGCATGCTCGGAGCAAGATACGCCGGGTCACGGAGGTGAGAGCCATGATTATCTATCACGCTTGGTGCAACCTGCGTAGCGACGCCAGGGACATGGAGTTCACGAAAGCGGCCGGAGAATACTTCGCTTACCTGCGCGACAAGGGGCTTATCGAGGGCTATCGCATCACGCGGCGGCAGCTGGGCCTCGGCCCACCGGGGTTGCCGGAATTTCATCTGATGGTCGAGGTCGGAAGCTTGAGCCAGCTGGATGAACTGTTCACTCACGTCTCGAGCCGGGCGGACACCGTCGAAAAACTGCACCACGGCGTAAACTCGCGGGTCAAGGACGCGATCTTCGCGCTGTATCGGGACTTTCCGGACGCCCACCGGGTGTCGGGAAAAGAGCTTTTCTAAGAACCGCCTCGACACGTCCCCGGCCGCTGCGATCCCGTTAGGCAGTCAATAACCACGGCCCGCTAATATGGCGAAGATCACACGCGAATTCCTCCGGAGGAGGAGGGCCTGGCCAGGATGGCCGGGCCCTCTCATCCTTCGCGGGCCAAGGGGGTCCCCCTACAAAAGAAAAGAGCCGCACCGGAAACCGATGCGGCCCAAGGTTCAGGGAGGGAGGATGATCACAAATGAAGCACTGTATGGTTAACACATGACGGCCGTCTCTGGACGCCTCCCCCGCCCTTGACTCAATAATGACTCGCCACCCTGGCCGAGCGCCCCTGCGCCCGGGGGCTCGAGCCGGCACTTTGCAGCTCAGCGCCTCACCGATTTGTGGTTCCGATACGCGGTGTAAAAACGCGGGGCCGTCTTGCGCAAGCGCTCGTCGGACATGCGGCCGCTCCGCGTCATGTAGTCGTAAGCCAGCTCGTGCGGCGCGAGGTGCATGCGCTCGTGGAACGACTCGTACCAATCGAAACTGGCGGCCGCTGCGGTCAGGAGCTTGTTGACGATGGGACGACGTCGCTCTTCGTAGAGCGCCAGCGCCGCCGCGACGTCCGTTCCCTCCTCGCGCAAGGCGTGCGCAAGGAAGATCGCGTCCTCCATGGCCAGGCGGGTGCCTGAGCCGATGGAGAAATGGACGGTCCTCAGCGCATCGCCAATGAGCACCACGTTGCCACAATAGAAGCGCTCGTTGGTCACCACCGGGAACCTGCGCCAGAAAGACCTGTTCGATACGAGACGGTGACCCCCCAGCTCCGGTGCGAACAGCCGTTCGCAGTAGGCCCGGCCCTCGTCGTCGGACATCCGTTCGAGGCCGGCGCACGCCCAGGTCGCCTGGTCGCACTCGACGATGAAGGTGCTCATTGCCGGGCCGTAGCGGTAGTGATGGGCGACAAAGGCGCCGTGCTCGTTCAGCCGGAACGTCAAGGTCAGCGTCTCGAAGACGCGGGGCGTGCCGTACCAGACGAACCTGTTGGAGAGCTGCCGGATACGGGGCCGGAAACACCGCTTGCGCGCACGGCGGACGAAGGAATTGAGCCCGTCGGCGCCAACAACGAGATCCGCATCGGAGAGCCGGTCGAGGGAAGTGAGCGGTGTGCCAAACTCCATTCGGACACCGGCCTCGGCCGAAAGACCCTGCAGCAGCCGCAGAAGCCGGAGCCTTCCGATCGCGGCGAAGGCGTTTCCATCGATCGGCACGCGACGGTCCTTGTGCACGATCGCCAGGTCCTCCCAATCCTCCATGGCGTCGCGCAACATCGCGAAAATCTCCGCATCGCCCTTGGCGATACGGGCGAGGGCGGCGTCCGAGAAAACGACTCCGAAGCCATAAGTAGTGTCGGGCGGGTCTTGCTCGACGATCAGGATGTCGTGCGCCGGATCCTGCTTCTTCATCAGCAGCGCGAAGTACAGTCCGGCCGGACCCGCGCCAACGATTCTCACCTTCAAAAGCCACCGTCCTCCTGCCATGTGACGCGCGGCGAGCCCACCGCGCTCATACCTTCGGTTCCCCCCGAAATCAAAACCGCCCCTACGAACGCGATACTGACGATCCGGCGGCCTTCGACCATGCTGACAGGCCGCCTAAATGGTCCTTATATCCCTGAACTGCCCCACCAGGTAGGCGGGGCTTTTTCTTGCAACGTGGGCGCTCTGCCACCGGCGGACGGTGTGTTTGGTTAAAATTATCAACACTTCTCGCAAAAAGAATCAAAGCCGTGTGCGAGTAGTGTCAAAGTTATGTCGGCCGTTTTTATTATAGTTAATTCTTCCTCTTTACTTGACCACAGAATGTCTCACTTACATACTCATGGTCAGAGTTGAACGGCAGGAAGCAACGCAACTGTCGCTGTTTGGCAATTCGCTCGTTCGATCCAAGCCTGCAAACAGGAGACTGCGATGGTTTCGCAACGCCAAGATGGTGTCGATGTCCGTGGAGCCGACGGCCG
>JBHICL010000568.1:0-2601 GCA_046759605.1 Alphaproteobacteria bacterium
CCCATCGGCCCGGGCGAAATTCTGTTCACCGAGCAATTCTACGAAGACTGCAAGAAATGCCTCACAGAGGGTGGCGTGCTGGTGACCCAGAACGGCGTGCCGATGGTTCAGGCGTCGGAGCTCAGCAACAGCTATCGCCGGCTGCGGAACCATTTCGCCGACGTCACGTGCTATCTCGCGCCGGTGCCCACTTACTTCGGTGGCCATATGGCATTCGGCTGGGCCACCGACGATCCCGAGAAGCGTCGGACGACGGCGGACGAGATCGAGCGCCGCTACGAACGGACCGTTCTCGAAACGCGGTACTACAACGCCGCGGTCCACGCTGCGGCGTTTGCGCTTCCGAACTACATCTCCCGCCTGCTGGACGACCGATCCGCGCGGGAAGCCAGCCACGCGACCGCGTCCGCGAGCGAGCCCACCACCTGATCGGCACTTGTGTTCAGCCCGCGCTTGGGGCCGGCGCACACGAGTATCGCGGTTCCCACGCCAGCGGCCCGCGCGGCGGTTATGTCGGACTCGCGATCGCCGACGAGCACGGAGTGGGGCAGATCGAGGTCAAGCTCGTCACGCGCCCGAAGTATCATGCCCGGCGCAGGCTTGCGCCCGCCCGATACGCGTCGGTAATCACCCAGGCCGTGTCGGGGATGCGTGGAATCGTAGTAGACACCGGCGATTGTCACCGCATGTTGCCCGAACCGGGCCAGCATCCACTCGTTGAGCTGCTGGAAATCTTCCTCTGAGTAGTAGCCACGGCCTATCCCCGACTGGTTGGTCACGACCACCAGCCTGTAACCCAGCCCGGCGGCATGTCGACAGGCGTCGAAGACGCCATCGAGGAACACGAAATCCTCACGTCGATGGACGTAGCCCCGGTCCTCGTTGATGACCCCGTCGCGGTCGAGAAACAACGCGCGGGATGGCCGGATCATTCGCCCCTCGCCTGGTCCCGGAGGGCACGCAGAGTGGTCTGCGTGCTGATCGCCTCCGGGTCGAGGCGAAGCTCCAAGACCGAGGCCCTGCCCGCTTTGAGAGCCCGTTTCAAAGCACCCTCGAAGTCGTCCGTGCGCTCGACCCGCTCGGCATGCGCCCCGTACGCCTCGGCCCACGCCACGAAGTCCGGATTTGCGAGGTTCGATCCGGAGACCCGTCCCGGATAGCTCAGCTCCTGTTGCATACGGATCGTGCCGTACATATCGTTGTTCACGACGAGCGTCACGGGGTCCAGGTCGTACATCATCGCAGTGGCCAGTTCCTGTCCGGTCTGGAGGGCGCCGCCGTCGCCGACGAAGGCGAGGACCGGGGCCTCCGGACGAGCGATCTTCGCCGCCACAGCGGCGGGGACCCCATATCCCATGGCACCATTGGTCGGGCCGAGTTGAGTCCGGAAGCGACGAAACTGGTAATAGCGGCTGACCCAGCCTGTGAAGTTTCCCGCATCGTTCGTGATGATCGCCTCGGGCGGCAGGGTCTCGCGCAGCACCGCCATGACCGCCCGCATGTCGAGGCGTCCTGGACAATGGCCGTGCCCCAGCCACTCCAGATAATCACGGCGCAAGCCCTCCAGCCAGTCGGCCCATACGCTGCCATCGACCGCCGGCGAGCTCCGCGCCGCCGCGGCAAACTGACCAACCCCCGCGCTTATGGCAAGATCCGTCTGGAACACGCGCTCGAGCTCCGTCGGGTCCGGGTGCACGTGGACGAGCTTCTGTCGCGGCCGCGGGGACGCCAGCAACCTGTATTCCTGTGTGGTGATCTCACCGAGCCGGCAGCCCACGGCGATAATCAGGTCCGCCTCGTCGACCCGCTGGGTGAGCGCGGGGTTGGCGCCGATGCCAAGCTCACCGACGAAGTTCGGGCTGGTGTTGTCGATCAGGTCCTGGCAGCGAAAGGATGTCGTGGCCGGCAGGCCGTTGGCGTCGACGTAGGCGCGCAGATCGGCGCACGACTCCGCCGTCCACCCACCGCCACCGGCAATCAGCAGCGGGCGCTGAGCACCGCGCATCAGATCTCCCAGCGCTTCCATGTCCGCGGCTCCCGGGTGCGGCCGCACCACCCGGTAATGCGCCATGTCGCGCACCGCGACCTCTTCGCCCAGGACGTCCTCTGGCAAGGAAACGACGACCGGTCCCGGCCGGCCCGAGGTGGCCACATGGAACGCGTGACTGACCACCTCCGGGATCCGACTCGGGTTCTCGATCCGCACCGCCCATTTTGCCAGCGGCGTGAACATGGCGCACAGGTCGACTTCCTGAAATGCCTCGCGTCCGCGGTGCGACCGTGATACCTGGCCAACGAACAGGATCATCGGCGAGCTGTCCTGGAACGCGGTGTGCACGGCTATGCTGGCGTTGCACGCACCCGGCCCGCGGGTCACGCAGGCGACGCCGGGTAGGCCCGTCAGCTTGCCCAGCGCCTCCGCCATGAAGGCGGCTCCGCTTTCATGGCGGCATGTTACGAGTCGAACCGTCGCCGCCTCGTCGTGGAGCGCGTCGAGAATGGCCAGGTAACTCTCGCCCGGAACACAGAAAACCGCTTTTACACCATAGGCCTTGAGGGCGTCGACGATCAGCCGTCCGCCGCTCCGGCGTCTGAGCCGTG
>JBHICL010000569.1:0-2600 GCA_046759605.1 Alphaproteobacteria bacterium
TCGTTGCGGTGCATGGCGCCGAAGGGACCGAACCACACCGCGACGATGTCGGTGTCGACCCCCATGGTGTGGGCGCCGTGCCGGTACTTGGGCGTATGGAAAATGAAGCGGTAGCCGGACCCGCGCAGGGGATGCTCGCTCTCGAGCACCTCGTCCACCGACATGATCACATGGCGCGCTTGACGCGTCTCGCCGGAAAGGTCTTGGGCAGAGACCCCGTAGTCCGCAGGCCGTTTGGGCCGCAACAGCGGGTGGGGCGCAGCCACGATCACGTTGGGCTCGTAGAAGGTCGAGTCGATGGGTTCGCGGTGAACGATCAGGTTCTCGCCGCTGTCCTTGAACTCCGGCTCATCGCGGTAGAACTCGAGGCGCCCGGTCCTCGTATACCAGGGCTTGTCTTCGTTGCCCTGCTCCCAGGCCCCGACCTTGGGGTAGGTGCGGGTCTGCAGGATAGCGGGGGTGCCCTTCTCCGCCTTGCGCTCGAGCTCCTCGATCTTGTAGCCGCGCGTGGCGTTGGAGTGGTCGAGAATGCGCTGGATGTAAGGCCGCACACCGCCGTCCTCCACGAACCTCCAGTACGCGTCGTGGCGCGCATCCCCGGTCAACCTGCCGATGGCCCGGCCGATGCCGGCGGCGACGTCCATGTCCGAGCGGGTGTCGTGGATGCGCTTGAGCCCCGTGACCGGAAACACGTAGAGGAACGGGTTGGTCACGCTGATCGTCATGTCCGGGTACTTGAACTCGGCCCAACTGTCCACCGGGAAGACCACGTCGGCGTACTCGCAGCTCGCCGTCCACCACCATTCCGAGACGGCGATGAAATCCACCTTGGGGAGCACGTTGACGACCGTGTCATAGTGGCCCTTGGCATTGCCGATGAGCGAGTTCGAGTTGCTCACCAGGATGGACTTGGTGGGGGTGGGCATGTGCGACTTGCCGGTCAGCAAGGCCTTGCCCATGCGCAGGACCTTATCGCCGTGGTTGAAGTAATGGACGCTTTCGGGCTTCCAGCGCATGCGCAGCCGGGCGGGCTTTTTGGGGTCGAGCTCGATATCGAACGGGTCTTCGGCGATGTACTGCGGCAGGCCGTTAAAGAAGCTTGCCCGGTAGTTGCCGGCATAACTGCCCACGTTGCCGCCGATCCTGCCGATGTTGCGGGTCAGCGCCGCGACCAGAAACACCGCCCGGTCCTTGAGGTCGTTGTTGAAGAACTGATTGGGCCCCATGCCCATGCAGAACAGCGTCTTCTCCTTGTTGGCGGCGGTCTGGCGCGCCAATCCGCGGATCGCGGAGGCGGGCGCCCAGGTGAGTTTTTCGACCTGCTCGGGCGTGTAGCTGGCGTCCAGCAACTCGCGGGTGACGTCGAACACCGTTCGGCACTTGACGGCGCCGCCTTTGGCGAGCTTGATCGCCACTTCACCCTCGAGGCGGGCGTCGGCGCCGAGCGCCGCAAACCGCTTGCCGACATGGTCGCGGCTCACCGCGACCGGCTTGCGCAAGCGTTCGTCCCAGATCACGAAGTCGCCCGAGGCCTTGCGCTGTTCTTCGGTGAGCACCGGGCCCGGCTGCTTGTGGATGGGCGGCCCCTTCTCGCCGGCCCTGAGCACGACAATGTTGTTATTCAGTTCGGCGAGGCCATAGTCGGCAAACACGTCTTCGGCCCGCAACAGCTCGCCGGTATCCATGCGCACGAGAAGCGGAAGGTCGGTGTTGCCCTTGATGTAGTCCTCGTCGTACAGCCCATCCGCGATCAACACCTGGGCGATGCCAAGGGCGAGGGCGGGCGTCGTGCCCGGACGCACGATGATCGCCTCGTCCGCCTTGTTGGTGGTGGCGCTGTACTCGGCGGCGATGACGACGACCTTGGTCCCCTTCATGCGGGCCTCGGTCAGCCAGTGCGAATCGGGCATCTTGGTGGTGATCCAGTTCATGCCCCAGACGATGGCCAGCTTGGCGTGCTCGACGTTGCACAGGTCGAAGTCGACGGTCTGCTGGCCGGTGACCATGGGATGGCCGGGCGGCAGGTCGGTGTGCCAGCTGTAGTTGTCCCAGCCGCGGCCGCCGAGCGCCTCGCCGGGTGCGACGCCGCGAATGGCGGTGTCGAGCAGCGCCATGGCGTTCGCCAGGCGATACTGGGCGAACACCCGCGTCATGCCGAGGGGGGGCATACCGCCCCGGAACTTCAAAACCTGCGTGCCCGCGCCCCGGGTGGCCTCCACCATGGCGGGGTCGTAACCCTGGGCGAGAAGCCGCTTCGTGCCCTTCTCGCCCGAATAGGTCTGGGCGATGTTGACGATCGCCTTGGCGGAAAGCTCGAAGGCTTCATCCCAGGACACGTTGACCCATGAGTCGGTGCCGCGGCGCGTATACTTGGGATCCACCGCGCCGGTCCCGGGATCGCGGGGGAAGCCGGCGTCCACCCACTCGACGAATCCCCGGCGCACCAGCGGCCGTTTGCACCGGCGGTCGCCGTAGAACCGGCGCACCAGCGCCAGGCCCTTCTGGCAGCAGCGTGGGTCCCAACGCCGGCTGGCTCGATTGCCGTCGAGGTCGGTTGCCTTATGGTAGCCGTAGGTCGGCGCGATGCGCGTCACCACGCC
>JBHICL010000570.1:0-2600 GCA_046759605.1 Alphaproteobacteria bacterium
CGCTGTTCGGCGGCAGCCGTTACGTGGACATGCTGACCCGGCTCCGGCTCTCCCAAGCCTACGGCCGACTGGTGCGGCGCGCCGACGACCGCGGCGCCTTCGTGCTGCTTGACCCCATGATGCCCTCCCGCCTCGAGGGCGCTTTTCCCGAGGGCGTGGCTGTGCGCCGCATGGGTCTTTCCGACGCCGTGGCAGAGGTCCGTGAATTCCTGCGCGAGGAGGGCGGACCCGGTTGAACTCGCCGCCGCGCGTCATCGGGACGTTGCCGGTGGCGGGCATCCACCGGAGCTGGCCCTTGACGGTTATCGAGGGCCGAGGCTTTATCGGGCCGCGAACGCGAACAGGGAAGTGCTCATGATCGATCACCACACGGCGCTTATCTACACGATGGTGTTGGCATCCGCGGCCGACAGCAACATGACCGACGCCGAGCTCAAGCGCATCGGCGAGATCGTCAGCCACCTGCCCATCTTCACCGACTTCGATCCCGGGCAGCTGCCGAAGATAGCGTCGGACTGCGCCGAGCTCCTGGACGACGAGCAGGGCCTCGAGAACGCCTTCGAGCTGATCAGGGATGCGTTGCCGGAGCATCTGCGCGAGACCGCCTATGCGCTGGCCTGCGACGTGGTCGCGGCCGACGGCAAGGCGAGCCAGGAAGAGCTCAGGCTCCTCGAGTTGCTGCGTCACGCCATCGGCGTCGGAAGGCTTCCCGCGGCCGCTATCGAGCGAGGCGCGGCGGCGCGTTATGCAACCCCATGAAGAGACCGGTCGACGTTCGAGCGGGGACGAGATGGAGGACGGGGGCTGGGACGATCCCGACCACTCCGCCGTGATCAAGGTCATCGAGGCGTCGTAGGCTCCTCGTCCGGCGGCACCGCGCGGGAGCGCGCGGTCACGCGCGGCCGAATTCCGATCAGGATCCCGAGAGCCTGAGCGAACGCGTCCCGGTCCGCCTTGAGGGCCGCGAAAAAGTCGCTGTCGGCGCTTGCCACGGCCGGAAGCGCCGTCGCGAGCGCTTCGCGCCCGGGCGCGGTCAGGGCAATCATGCGGGTGCGGGCGTCCTGTCCCTGTCGGCGGGTAAGAAGGCCCCTCTGCCCGAGCTCGCGGATCACGGTCGACACCATGGTGGGATCGATCCCGCTCGCCACCGCCAGGCGGGCTTGAGTGACGGGACCCCGGCCCTCCAGCCGCGAGAGCGCAAGCAGCAGGTAGAACTGGGCCTGGGTAAGGCCGGCAGGCTTGAGCGTGGCGCGGAGCCTGCGCTGCCAGGCGTTCGTGACGCGCCAGAGCAGGACTCCGGTGTCTCTGCTGCTTCCCGCCGGGCTTATAGTTTGCATACCAATTATTTGTATACCATTATTCCCTCGTGCGTCAAGGCGGCGCCGGGTGTTGCCTCGCCGGGCCGCCCGGCCCTATGCTGCGGTCATGATATTCTCTCGCGCGTTCCGCGCCTGCGGCCAATTGGGGGTGGCCACGGTCATCGCCGCCGCCTCACCGGTCCACGCGGGACCGCTCTCCAACATGGATACCGTGGTCGCCTGGGTCGTTTCGTTCGACGATCTGGAGCCGCAGGTCGACGGGGCGTGCACGTTTTCCGACCGCGAGCTCTGGCCTCTTCTGCACCGGATGATCGAGGAGAACGGCGGGCCGGCCGTCAAGACCGACCAGGACGGGATCTTCGAGACCGCTATCCTTCGCCTTTATCTCGAGGCGGTCTATGACGGCACCGAGCCCGGAGGAGAGGTCTGCGTCTACTCGGGGCGTATCGAAGTCGAGGCTCGGGTGCCGAAGGATTCGGCACGGGACGACGCCGCGGGGTTTCACACCGTCCGGCTCTACCGCTCGCGGACGGTTCTCGGCGTGGCGGCGCCGGACAAGGTATTGGCGACGAAAGTGTTCGGCACGGCGACGCGGTTCGGCCCGTCGAAGGAGCTGAACGACGAGGTGCGCGCGCTCATGGCGTCGCTCGTGGAGGATTTCGTCAACCGCTGGAGGGCCGACAACCGCTAGCCCAACCGGCTCTCGCATGCGAGAGGGGCCGCGGCGCGCACGGCCTCTCACCGTGTAACTATGGACCCGCGGCCGGCTACATGCCCATGCCGCCCATGCCACCCATGTCGGGGGCTCGACCGCCCGGACCCGCGTCCCGGGGCTCCGGCTTCTCGGCCACCATGGCCTCGGTCGTGATGAGCAACGCGGCGACGGAGGCCGCGTCCTGGAGCGCGGTGCGCACGACCTTCGTCGGGTCTATGATCCCCGCCTTCACCATGTCGGCATAACGGCCGCTCTGCGCGTCGTAGCCGTAATTGTGGTTCTTCTGCTCGAGCAACTTTCCAGCCACGACGGCGCCGTCGACCCCGGCGTTCTCAGCGATCCGGCGGCATGGCACCTCGAGAGCGCGCCTCACGATGGCGACGCCGACCCTCTGGTCGTCGTTTGCAGGCTCGATCTTCGACAGGATCCGCGTCGCATAGAGAAGCGGTACGCCGCCGCCGGGCACGATCCCTTCCTCGACCGCGGCGCGGGTCGCGTGCATCGCGTCCTGGACCCGGTCCTTGCGCTCCTTCACCTCGACCTCGGTGGCGCCGCCGACCCGGATC
>JBHICL010000571.1:0-2596 GCA_046759605.1 Alphaproteobacteria bacterium
AGCAGGTCCGAGATCACCACCACGCCGTCGACTGCTCCGGGTCCGTGTCCAAACCGGAGACTCAGCTGTTTTCGGATACGCGAGGATTGTAAGCCCGGATTTCCCAGATGACCTCGGCGTTCTTGAACAACCGACATGGCGTTCACCCTGTAGATTACGGTGAGTCTGCACCTCGAAGCACCGAATAGGCGAGGAACCCAATGGGTGAAGCACGCAGGGACGCGTTGCGGGTAGGTTTCGACCGCGCCATCAAGCTGGAATTCCACGGCGCAAAGGTCAGCTCGGACGCCGGCCTATTCCCCTACCGTGACCTCGATGAGGCGGCGCAGCTGACCGACTCCGGCGCAGCCGAGTTGTTCGACTTCCGCACCGGCAGCAACGTTCAGCACGGCATGACGGCGCTGCTGCGTCAATCGGTCTACAGCCGGCTGGCGGGCTACGAAGATGTGAATGACGCCGAACGATTGAGCGTCGATCCGGTGATGCGCCATGTGGTCGGCGGCCGGGCCCTGGACCGCACCGCCGCATCCACCAGCCAGGTCGGCCGGTTCGAGACCGAGGTATTGACCGATCCGGATAACCTCGCCGCCTTGATGGCGATGCCCGGCCAATGGGTGGATCGAATCCACGAACGCCGCCCGATGAAGAAGTTGATCCTCGACATGGACAGTTCGGTCAGCGAGACCTACGGCCAGCAGGAAGGCTCGATGTACAACGGCCACTTCGCGTGCGAGTGCTATCACCCGCTGTTCATCTTCAACCACGACGGCGATGTGGAGCGGGCGCTACTGCGCAACGGCAACGTCGCCAGCGCCGACGACTGGCGGTCGGCGCTGGAGCCGGTGATCGAGCGTTACCGAGACGTGGATGTGCCAAAGTTCTTCCGTGGCGACGCGGCATTCGCTATCCCCGAGTTGTACGACCTACTCGAAGCCGAGGGCTACGAGTACGTGATCCGGCTCAAGGCGAACCAGGTGCTCGAACGCCACATCGGCCACTTGCTCACACGTCCGGTGGGCCGACCGCCGAAGCGGCCGCAGCGCTTCTACCACAGCTTCGACTACCAGGCGAAGTCGTGGGACCACCCGCGCCGCGTGGTGTCCAAGGTCGAGTGGCATCAAGGCGAATTGTTTCCGCGAGTCGGCTTGATCGTGACCAACCTCGGCGGCGGGTCCAAGTCCGTGGTGGACTTCTACAACGGCCGCGGCACCGCCGAGCAGTGGATCAAGGAGGGCAAGCACGCGATCCGCTGGACGCGTCTGAGCTGCCACGGCTTCGACGCCAACCAGGCGCGGCTGCAACTGCATGTGCTGGCGTACAACCTGGGCAACTTCCTGCGCCGGCTGGCGCTGCCGCCGAGTGTGAAGCAGTGGTCGCTCACGACGCTGCGCGACAAGCTGATCAAGATCGGGGCGAAGGTGGTTCATCACGCCCGATACGTCACGTTTCAACTGGCCGAGGTCGCGGTGCCGCGCCGGCTGTACCGGGCGATCCTTGAGCGGATACGACGGTTCGCCGCGCTGTCGCCGAGGGCAGCGCCGATATGACAGGTGCGAACCGCTCACCAACCCAACAAACGACGAGGGGTCTGCGATGTCAATCTGTCCCCACCCCTGCCCAAGCGGCCCGACAGGGCCTCCAGGCCGCCGTCTTGGGGCAGGACTCGGCCTGTCACCGTCGATTCCGGTCAGAAGCAAGCGACTGGAACTTGGGTTTCCGGGGGGGGCGTTACACTCGTGCTCGGAAAGCTCGGCGGTGGAGCCGGGCGAAGGTCAAATGGGAAATGTCGGATGAGTGAAGTTACGTGCATTCTGGCCGCTGTAGAACGCGGCGACACTTGCGCTGCGGACAAGCTGCTGCCGCTCGTGTACGAACAACTCCGCGCCATCGCTCGGCAACGGATGGCCGAAGAGCGTGCCGGCCATACCCTCCAGGCAACCGCCCTGGTTCACGAAGCCTATCTGCGTCTCGTGGGCGGACAGGAGGTCGCGTGGGCGAATCGGGCTCATTTCTACCTTGCAGCCGCCGAGGCGATGCGCCGGATTCTGATCGAGCATGCCCGCAAGCGGAACCGCATCAAGCGGGGTGGCGATCGCCGTCGGGCCCCCGTCAGCGTCGCGGATTTGGCGGCCGAACAAGATTCTGAAGAAATCATGGCAGTCGACGACGCCATACGGCGCCTTGGGCAAGCGGACGCCCAGGCGGCGAAGGTCGTTCGACTTCGGTTCTTCGCCGGCCTGAGCGTCGACGAAGCCGCACGAGCGCTGGATTTGTCTCCGCGCACGGTGGCGCGGGAGTGGGCATATGCGCGGGCATGGCTGCACCAAGCCATTGAGCACACAAAGTGAGGTTTAATCATGCTAATAATGATCACTCAATCGTTCATCACGCTGGGCAGAGCGGCCCAGCAAGCACTTTTCTTAATAGTCCTCGCGATTCCTACCGCACTTTGTGTGGCCGGCGAAGGTGATCTCGACCCGACTTTCGGGGACGGCGGTCTGGTCACCACCGACTTCCTCGGTCCGGCTTCTGACTTTGGCCAAGATGTCAGCGCCTGCCAGGCCGACGGCAAGATCGTGGTGGTGGGAAATACTTT
>JBHICL010000572.1:0-2594 GCA_046759605.1 Alphaproteobacteria bacterium
ATGGCGATGAGGGGGACCGACACCGCCACGATCAGCACCTCGAGCGGCAGCCCCACGCGCCAGTAGTCGCCAAAGCGATATCCGCCGGGTCCCATGACCAGCACGTTGTTCTGGTGTCCGATGGGCGTCAGGAACGCCGAGGACGCGCCGATGGCGACGGCCATCAGGAATGGATCGTGGTTCAACTCCATGCGCGTTGCGATACCGAACGCAATCGGCGCCATGACGACCGCCGTCGCCGCATTGTTCATGAGGTCCGATAGGGTCATGGTGACGATGAGCAGCACCGCCACGATGACGAGAGCCGGAACCTGCGCCCCGAGACCTCCGATGGCATCGGCGATGAGATCGGTGCCGCCGGTGGTCTGCAACGCCTCGCCAAGGGGTATCATCGCGCCGAGCAGCACGATCACCGGCCAGTCGATGCTCTCATAGGCCTCACGCAGACCGATGAGGCCCAGGAGAATGAGCAGGCCCACGACGAGCGCGAAGGCGATCTGAACCGGCAGAAGACCCAGCGCGGCCACTGCGATGGCCGCGCCGAATATGGCAAGCGGCAGGAACATCCGTTGCGGCCGGCCCAGGCTGAGGCCGCGTTCGGCCAGGGGCAGGCAACCCAGCTCCGCCACCGTTTCGGCCAGGGTCTCGGACGGACCCTGAAGCAGAAGGACGTCGCCGGCCCGGAGCCGGGTCCCACCGATCCGCCGCGTGATCGCACCACCCTGCCGCGCGAGCGCCACGAGCCTGGCGCCGTAGCGCCGTCGGAATGCCAGGGCATCGGGGGTCCGGCCCTCGATTCGGGAGCCCGGAGGGATGACCGCCTCGATGAGCCCGATCTCGTCGGACCTCAGCTCTTCCTCCGACGGTTTTTCACCGGCCATCTCCAGATTTGCGCGGTCCACCAGGCGGTCGAGCTCCGCCGGATCGGCTCGGAGGAGAAGGACGTCGCCGGCTTCCAACGGCTCGCGGCGCAACTTCGCGAGGCGCCGCTTGCCGTTTCGGATCAGACCCACGGCCAGGACTTCGCCTTTCGCAAGGTCCTCGACCGCGCGAAGTCGCTTGCCGACCAGCTCGGAACCCTCGGTGACCCGGGCCTCGGCGATGTATGCCGAGATCTCGAACAGCTCGTCGGCCGATTTGCGGCCCTTGCGATCTTTCGGGATCAGCCGCCACCCGAGGAACACCACGAACATGAGCCCGATCGCTGCGGTGGGCAGGCCGACGGCGGCGTAGTCGAACATCCGGAACGGCTCGTCCACCAGCCGCCCACGGAAGTTGGCGACGATGATGTTCGGAGGCGTGCCGATCAACGTCACGAGCCCGCCAAGGATCGAGCCGAAGGAGAGCGGCATGAGCACCCGCGAGGGCCGGTCCACCGATCTCAGCGCCAGCGGCATCATTAGCGCGAGAGCGCCCACGTTGTTCATGAACGCCGAGAGAACGCCACCGGTGCCGCTGAGTGTCAGGATCTGGGTCTGCGGCGTCTTGGCCCGTCGCGTCATGAGGTCCGCGATGAAATCCACGACGCCTGAGATCCTGAGGGCGCGGCTGATAACGAGCACCATGGCGACGGTCACGACCGCGGGGCTGCCGAAGCCCTCGAAGGCGGAGGCGGCGGGCACGATGCCCAGAAGCACGGCGACGATAAGCGCCGACATGGCCACCACGTCGTAGCGCCAGCGCCCCCACAGGAAGAGCGCCATGGCGCCAAGCAGGATAGCGAAGATCTCCAGCTGACCCGTGCTCAAGGACGTGTCTTCCGCCAACAGCCATGCCTTGTGGCGGCCACTCTATGTGTTATCCGCGCGATTCTCCGCAACAAAGGACCCGCCTCTCTCGAAGAATGCCGGCTCGGGATTGGTCGGCGGGCGCAAAACCTTTAGCCTACGGCCCCGACGGTGTGGCGATACAAGTAACGCGGTTTGAACGATGGACGTCTCCGAACAACCCCGGGTCGGGCAACCGGTCAACCGCAAGGAGGACGACCGGCTGCTGACCGGCGGCGGTCGCTACACGGACGACGTTTCGTTTCCGAACCAGACCTTCGGCTATTTCCTGCGCTCGGCTTACGCGCACGGAGCGATCCGGCGGATCGACACCCGCGCCGCACGTACCGCGCCTCGTGTGATCGCCGTCTACACGGCGGCCGATCTGGCGCCTGCGGGCTACGGCTACCCGCCGTGTCCGGCGCCCATTACCAGCCTCGACGGGACCCCGGTGATCGTGCCGCCGCGCCCGCTGCTCGCCTCCGCACGCGTCCGGTACGTGGGCGAGCCCGTCGCCCTGGTGGTCGCCGCCAGTCCGATGGCGCCAAGGGACGCGGCCGAGCGGATCGAGCTCGATGTGGAACCCCTGCCGGTCGTGACGGACATGGCCGCGGCCTTGGAGCCGGACGCCCCGCGGCTCCATGACGAGGCGCCCGGCAACCTGTGCCTCGACTGGCGCTTTGGCGATTTCGATGCGATCGAGAAAGCGATCGCCGGCGCGGCGCACGTCACGCGGCTCAGGATCGAGAACAACCGCGTCGTGGCGCTCCCGTTGGAACCGCGCGCGGCGGTCGCCGAGTTCGATGCGGCGGCGGATCGCTTCACCCT
>JBHICL010000573.1:0-2592 GCA_046759605.1 Alphaproteobacteria bacterium
ACCCGTGACGCAGGCACAGAACCCGAGCATCGGCTGCAACATCAAGTGGAAGCCGGGGAACGCCCCAAGCTATTTCGGCTGAACACTCCTGCCATCTGAGGCGCGGCGAGGAGCGCCTCTGACGCCGCGCGTCAGATTTCGGTGGGGCAGGGCTTCAGCCTGTGTCCTGAGCTTGCCGAAGGGCCTGCCTCGCAGCCCTGAAGAGCCTGTGAATGAAATGACTTTTTGCGCGCATGAGCGACAGATCGCTCCACGCTCGACCCAGCCGGCGCATTCGTCGGTCGGTGTCAGCGCGGTGCCCGTGCGGCCACGGGTGCCCCCTTGGATCAGCTTAGGTCATCGCGTGCCACCCGTCCTGCGCGGCGTGATGGCGTTAGGTCATCAGATGCGGGATGATGTCCATAGTCCGCATCATGTTCTGTGCGAGCGCGACCCAGAGCACCCAGCAGTGGACCTTGCCCACGCCCCGCAGCAAGACATGGCCCAGGGTCCGATGCGTGCGCGTGTCCGCGTTGATCCATTCGGCGGTGGCGGCCCGCGCTTTGTAGATCCTCCGCCCCTCCTCAGTCGCCATGCGCGCGCGCCACGCAGCCACCGCGGCCGAATCCCCTTTGCACGGCACGCCCGGGGCCCGGTCGCCCTTCGGCTTCGCGACCGGCGCATAGATGGTCACGCCCCGCGCCGCCGCCGTGGTAATCGCCGCCCGCGTCGCAAAGCCCCCGTCCACCACTTCGGCGGCGGGGACGCGCCCGGCGCGCTCGGCAATTTGATCCAGCATCGGCACCAGCTCGCCTTGGTCACTGCCGACCTGGCTGACCCCCACGCCGACAATCGCCCGCCCATCCACATCGGTCGCCAGCTGCACGTTGTAGGCGGGCCGGAAGCCCCCATCGGTCATCTTCATCACGCGCGCGTCGGGATCGGTCGTCGACACGCGCGGGGCCACCTTGGACTTCTTCCGCGCCTTGGCCGCTTCGACGGCGGGCAACTCCTCGAGGGCGGCTTCGACCCGCGCGAGCCGGTCCCGCGCGGCCCGCGCCTGCGCCGCGGCCTGCCGGCTCGTCGCCCCGCCCTCGGGTTGGCGGGCGGTCCGCTCCACTTGGTGGCGGGCCACCCGCAGACACTCGGCCAGGCGGGGGCGCCGGCGAAACGATTTCACCCCCGCACTCGCCCGGACCCGCGTCCCATCGTGCGCCACGCGCGCCAAGGTGACGACCCCGCGATGCACCAGGGCCGCAATCGACTGCGTCAGCAGGTCATCGAGCGCGGCCTGATGCGCCACCCGGAAGTCGCTCAGCGTGTGGTAATTCACCGGCACCCCGCCGCGGATCCAGCGATAGGCGTCGTGATGCTGGCACAACCGATCCACTTCGCGGGCACTCCCCACGCCGTCAATCGTCGCGTAGAGCCAGAGCGCCAGCAGAATCTTTGGATCAATGGCGGGCCGGCCCGGGTGCCCCTCGCGGGCGGCAATCGCGGCATAGAAGGCCTCGAGCTGCAAGCCTTCGACGAACCGCCACACCAGCCGGGCGGCGTGATCCGGCGGCAGGAGCGCTTCGAGATCACACGGATAGAGCTCCACCTGGGCGCGGTTCGCGGTCTCATAGCGCGGCTCCGCGGGCGCGGCCTCGGGCGGATCGCCTGGGGACAGATCAGCGAAGAGTTTGTCGCTCATGCACGCAGGGTAGTACGAATGTGATCGGTACGCAAGGTGCGACGATTTTTTCACAGGCTCTGAAGGGCTGCGAGGCAGGGCTGAAGCCCTGCCCCACCGAACTCGACGACCAGCCCGGACTCGTGACTGTTTCAGCAGCCTGCTAGCTAAGCGAGAACCCAGCGGCGGCGCGCGGACGAAGCACCAAGCACGGATCCGGCACCAAGCACGGCAGGAGACCAAACACCCTCCCCCGGACTGGGGCGGGTCGGTGGACTCGGCATTGGAGAGTTGGGGGTACGCCATGAACGAGGGCAGGAACAAAGACGCCGTGCTCACCCTACTGCGGCGTGAGGTCACGCCCGAGCTCTACCAGCAGGTCCGCAACCTGTGGAAGACTCACTCGATCGCAGAAGACCGGCGCGACATCCCTGGCCTCCTTTCGACGCTCACTCCCGATTGCGTGTATGAAATTGGGCAGACGGGCGATGTCTGGCACGGGCACGAAGGTGCCACGCGCTTTTACACGCAGCTCCTGTCGGCGTTTCCCGACATCAAGTTCGACCTCACCGACATCGTCATCGGGCCGCAAGGGGTGTGCGAAGAGGCGTCGGCGACCGGAACCCACCAGGGCGACTGGCTCCGGTTTCCCGCCACCGGCCGCACGGTCTCGTTCACCGTGGTGATCTTCTTCCCGTGGGATCCCGAACGGGGCAAGTTCAAAGGCGAGAAGATCTATTTCGACTCCAAAGAAGGGCTCTAGAGTGGTCAACTTCGCGGCCGTTCGATGACGCTGACACCGTCCACCCCGTCGATCAACCACTCGTTGTCAATCTTGCGGAACCTCACTGCGAGCTCCCGCGCGTCGATCAGCCGATCTCCGGTCGCGAGATCGAGGCCGGATCCCGTCACGGTCACGGAGGCCGTGGCGGTCGTGC
>JBHICL010000574.1:0-2582 GCA_046759605.1 Alphaproteobacteria bacterium
GGCAGGTGCATACGCATGCAGAACCTTCTCGGTCCATTTCCCACAACACGACGTTATGCAGCACCTTGTTAATTTTGTGCACGGCGCCGATGTAGTTTTCGGTGTGCTGCTTGGCAATGTCTCCTGTGTTTCCTTCGCCAGCGACGAGACTATCGCGAAAACGGTGGGCAATAGTCTGTAACATGGCGTAGCCAAAGATTGCTTGATTGAGGGCCACAGACGCGTGTTGGAGCGCTGTTGACACGGGGTAGCCGCTTCCTCCGCCACCGAACTCGGCCACAGCCCTATCAGGGAGGGCCATATCGCCTGCGACGGCTTGCAGACGCGCTTCCAGAGTCTGTCGTTGGGCTCCCGACATCTCATGGAAACTACTGAGAAGTGCGGCGACATCGGGGTGGTCGGATGCCTGTTTCGACAGCTGGTCCAAGGTCTTTTCGATGCTGGCTTCGAGCGCCACCATCTGGGCCATGTGGCGATGCAGTCTGCTTGGTGTTGTCATCTCCACCTCCCAGGACGTAGCGGCGTGCCGAACGGGTACCAGCGTTTCATCGCTTGCTCTCGCCGGAGGGCATTATAGCCCGATGGGCTTGACTCGGGATTCTTCCGCTCCGCTCCGTGACCAGAAGTTCGTTGGGTTGCCTGCCGCGCGCGGGCGTATGCTCGTCTTCGTTGAATTCAAAGGCTTGAGATGGTAGCGGAGGTAGGACTCGAACCTACGACACCGGGATTATGATTCCCGTGCTCTAACCAGCTGAGCTACTCCGCCACCAGTGAGAAGACACAGGGTATATGCAGCGCCGCGACGGGCTGTCAAGACGCCGGCGCCGTCGACGCCACCTCACGCCGCGAGCGCGCGCGCCTCGCGTAGAATCCAGCCGCCTCCGAGCACCCGGTCGCCACGATAGAAGACCGCCGCCTGCCCCGGCGCTATGCCGAACTGCGGCGCGTGGAGCTCGATGCGCGCCCGGCCTCCCGCTTCCCCATGGACCGTCGCCGGGGCCGGTGGCTGGGTCGAACGGAGCTTGACCTCGACCTCGAGACCCGTCTCCGGGACCGCCCCCGTGAGCCAGTTCACCTCGCCGGCGAGGACCCGGTGAACGGCCAGCGCCGACTTCGGGCCCACCACGACGCGCCTCAGCTCGGGGTCCAGCCGAACCACGTAGAGCGGCTCGGCATCACCGCCGTTCGCGCGCCGCGCGCCCAGCCCCAGGCCGCGCCGCTGGCCCACGGTGTAATGGACGATGCCGGGATGGGTGCCCAGCACCTCGCCATCGACGTGGACGACCTCGCCCGGCTCCGCGGCCCCCGGCCGCAACTTCTCGACCAGCCGCGCATAATTGCCGTTAGGAACGAAGCATATGTCCTGGCTGTCCGGCTTGTCCGCGTTCACGAGGCCCAGCTCGCGCCCCATCGCCCGCACCTCGTCCTTGGCCATGCCGCCAAGGGGAAAACGCAGGAACGCGAGCTGCTCCGGCGTGGTGCCGAACAGAAAGTAGCTCTGGTCGCGGCTCCTGTCGGCGGCGCGGTGCAGCTCCACGCCCTCCTCGCCCACGACCCGCCGCACATAGTGACCCGTGGCCAGGGCATCGGCCTCCAGGTCGTGCGCCGTCGTCAGAAGGTCGCGAAACTTCACCGTGCGGTTGCATACGACGCACGGGATCGGCGTCTCGCCGCGGACGTAGGCGTCGGCGAACTCGTCGATCACCTCGGCGCGAAACCGGCTCTCGTAGTCCAGCACGTAGTGCGGCATGTCGAGGCGGTCCGCCACGCGCCGTGCGTCGTAGATGTCCTGGCCGGCGCAGCACGCCCCCTTGCGCCCGATCGCCTCGCCATGGTCGTAGAGCTGCAGCGTCACGCCGAGCACGTCGTAGCCTTCGCGGTGGAGGCGCGCGGCGGTGACCGAGCTGTCGACGCCCCCCGACATGGCGACGACGACCCGCGTGTCGGCCGGATCCTTGTCGATACCGAGGCTGTTCATGGCGCCGAATATAGGCCGCGCCACCGGTCACGCAAGGCTATCCGCCGCCCCGCCCCCTCGGAACATCACCGCGGTCGGTCAGCCGAGGAAATGGGCGCTACCGCCCTTTCCAGATCGGATCGCGTTTCTCGGCGAAGGCGCGCATACCCTCCGCGTGATCCTCGCTGCCGTAGAGTATGTCGACGGTCGGAAACTGGCGCTTTGCGATCCGGTTCATGGCCTCGTGAAACGCCATGTTTTCCGAGGCGCGGGCGACTTCCTTGATCGCCGCGAAGACGAGCGGCGGACCGCTCGCGAGATGCCGGGCCAAATCCCACGCACGCTCAACCAGCCTCTTATCGGGCATGATTTCGTTGACCAGACCCCAGCGATGGGCTTCGGCCGCATCCATCCACCGGCCGGTCAGAAGCAGCTCCATGGCGACGTGATAGGGCATGCGCTTCGGCAGTTTCACCGTGGCCGCGTCGGCGAGCGTTCCGGCGCGGATTTCCGGCAGCGCGAATCTCGAGTGATCCGCCGCCAGAATGAGGTCCGCGGACAGCGCAAGTTCGAAGCCGCCGCCGACCGCCATGCCGCTGACCGCCGCGATCACCGGCTTGTTCAG
>JBHICL010000575.1:0-2570 GCA_046759605.1 Alphaproteobacteria bacterium
CCGGGTGGGGTCAGCGCCGCGACGGTCAGCAGGCCGAGACTCGGCAAGGACGCGATCACGCGTCCGCGGCTCACGAATTGGGGCAGGGTCACACCCAGCTCGGCAAGCTCCCGGGTCCGCACGCGGACGCCGCTCATTGCGATCAGGCCGATCCGCACGACGCCTGCTCCGTTACCTTGTTGTCGACCCGCCGGACGAGGCCCCGGAGAGTTACCAGCTCCGTGAGTTCATCGTCGGCGAAGGTAATGCCGAACCTGTCCTCGACCTCCACCAGCACGTGGAGCCAGGTCAGGCTGTCAAGCCCCATATGCTCGGCCGCGTGGACGTTCGACGGCAGGGCCAGAGCGTTACGGTGCAGCAGTTCGCCGAGGAACGCGCGCAGCTCCGCCTCGGTGGAACGCCGCGTCATGGCACACGCTCACCGGGTAAGAGCTCGCCAGCAGGCACGCTTGCCGCGACATCCCGCCACGCGCCCACCGCCACGAGCAGAAGAGCCGAGAAAACGCTGACGGCCGGCAGGGGGAGGAGGAATTTGACGGGCGGAAAGACGCCGGCCGCCAGCAGGTTCGCGGGGAGGATCAGGTTGCCGAAGTTCATGAGCGTCCGCACGGCGCGTTTTTGCCGCTGAGGAAGCCTCAGCCGCGGCAGGTCGCGAGCCACGAGAAGGTTCAGGATGCCCAGCCCAAAAAAGGCGATATGACCGAGCCGCACCAACCGGCGCGGTGTGTCGGCATATTCGCCGAGCCAGCTCGGTGGCGGCAGGGGACCTTCGAACGACCACAGTCCGAGGACGAGGCCGAGCGCGGCGCCAAGTGCCAGGCTGACGTAGGCGACGGCACGGTTCCAGGCGCCATCCGCGATCCCTTGTTCCACAGGCTGTTGCGCATATGGAGGCATGGCGCCATTGCACGGGAGCCGTATGGAAAAGCAAACCGTCTGCGATGCCAGCGGACGGCAACTTAAGCCGTACCCAATTCGGAAGCACGCGCCGGGACGCCCTCGTTGACGGAGGTCAATTCAATCCCGGCCCCGTTGGGCGAAGATCAACCCGGCGTCCACCGATAGGAGCGAGCGTCATGCGGACGACTGTTGCGTTCTTGTTTGCCACCGTACTTCTCTTTCCTTTTCAGGATGTGGCTTGGGGGCAGACCCTCCCGGGCGAGGAGATAGCGCGGCGGTGGTGTTCGAGCTGTCACGGCGTGGAAACGTCCGACACGACGACTTCCAGCGACGCCGCCCCGCCTTTTACGCGTGTCTCGCGCCTGTCCCGCGAGCAGATCCGAGCCGTGCTCTTGGCCCCACACAAGCAGATGGAGGGGATCGACCTCAACAACCTGCAAATCGAGCAGATTATCGACTACATCCACGGTCTTGCGCGCGGCGGCGAAAACGGGCAATAGGCGGACCGGACCGAGGAGGGCTGGATGATTAGCATCCCGGGGCGTGGGCTCGCGCACGTGGCTCTGGCATGCTTCGTGCTGCTGGGCGGATCCTGGATCGACGAGGGCCGGGCCGATGATTTTGCCGAGGCGATAGCGGCGACCGCACGTGGGGACGATGAGGCCGCCGTCCGTCACTACAGCCGCGCGATCCAGTCAGGTGAGCTCCCCGCGGACAGGCTGATCGCCGCCCACTTCAACCGCGGCAATGCTTTGAGTCGCCGGGGGCTTTATGACCTCGCTATCATCGACTACGACGCCGTCATCGAAATGATGCCCGAGGATGCCGACGCCCTCGACAGCCGTGGCAACGCCTATGTGCGCAAGGGGCTCTATGACCGCGCGATCGAAGACTTCGATAACGCGGCGAAGCTGGCGCCGGACAATCCGCGGATACTCTACAACCGCGGCAATGCCTACTTTCAGCGCGGGCAGTTGGAGCGCGCCATCCGCGACTACGACGCCGCGATCGGGCTGAACCCGGACTACGCCGCGGCCCTGTACAACAGAGGCAGCATCCAGAGCGATCTGGGCAACTTGGAGAAAGCCCTCGCCGATTTCGACCGCGCCCTCGAGGCCAAGCCGAATCACGCCCCCGCGCTGTTCAACCGTGGCATGATCTACGAGAGGATGGGACGGGACGAGGAGGCAGAGAAAGACTTCCGCCATGCGTACGCCCTGTGGCCGGGGCATCCCGCCATCGCGGCCAAGGCGAAGGCGCTTCGCCTCGACGACCGAAGACCGGAATAGTCTCGGAAAGCGCCACTTTGATCCATGTCAATTCGCGCCGACCGGGGCACGCGTAGGTTGAGCCAGGGACAACGCGGAGGCTTTTCCTATGGCTGTGCTGTGCGACGACGACTGTCGCTGCCACGCGGCGGTGACACGCACTTATAGAGAGCTGCGACAGCGAGGGGTGGGAGACCGCCAGGCGTTCCGGGCCGCCGTCACGGTGTACCGCAACCACCACCCCGAGATGGGCCCCACCGAAGCGACATACACGACAGCCGACTGGATCGCCGACGAACTCGGCCAGTAGATCGTCCGACAGACCCCAGCACGGAAGCGAGCGCTTCCGCCAGCCTAGTCGAACCGAATCCGGTACTTGGCGAAGCCATCCTCCGCGCCGCC
>JBHICL010000576.1:0-2565 GCA_046759605.1 Alphaproteobacteria bacterium
GGCTGGCGCCTGGGCGTGGCTCGCGTGGCCGCGGATCACGGCGCGGGGCGTGATGCCGCGACGCTCGGCCTCTGACAGCCTCATGAGCACGAGCGCCGCCGCGCCGTCGGAGATGGAGCTGGAATTGGCCGCCGTCACCGTGCCGCCCTCGCGAAACGCGGGCTTGAGCTTGGGGATCTTGTCCAGATTCGCGCTGCGCGGCTGCTCGTCCAATTCGATCGTCGTCTCGCCTTTGCGGGTCTTGACCGCGACGGGGGTGATCTCGCGCGCCGCCGTGCCGTTCGCGCTCGCGGCTTGCGCGCGCTTCAGCGAGCGGATTGCGAAATCGTCCTGGGCCTCGCGCGTGAACTGGTAGTGCTGCGCCGTGTCCTCGGCGTAGCTGCCCATGAGCCGGCCCTTGTCGTAGGCGTCCTCCAAGCCGTCGAGGAACATGTGGTCCAGAACCTGGCCATGGCCCATGCGGTAGCCCGCGCGTGCCTTGGTCAGGAGATAGGGCGCGTTGCTCATGGACTCCATGCCGCCGGCGACCATGACCTGGCCCGAGCCCGCGGCGATCAGGTCGTGCGCCAGCATGGTCGCCTTCATGCCCGAGCCGCACATCTTGTTGACCGTGGTGCAGCCGACCGACTCCGGGATGCCGGCGCCGAAGGCGGCCTGGCGCGCCGGCGCCTGACCCTGCCCGGCCGGCAGGACGCAGCCCATGATGACCTCGTCCACCTGCTCGGCCTCGACCTCGGTGCGTTCGAGCGCGGCACGAATCGCGGCGGCGCCGAGCCGGGTCGCGGCGAGCGGCGCGAGATCGCCCTGGAAGCCGCCCATGGGCGTGCGCGCGGTGCCGACGATGGCGATGGGGTCGGACGTCATGGCCGTCTCCTTAACCTGTAGAGCGTAGAATATAACTCACCACTAAGACACAAAGACACAAAGCGAACACAAAGGATGTTGTCCGTGTTTCGAATCAGTTCATTCGGATTGCGCAGCCACATTCGCGAACCGCGGACGACAATTCATGTTGGAGAGTCCTTGGTGTCTTCGTGTCTTCGTGTTGAATTTTCTCTGTTGCTTATGCACGACGCTCCGGCGATACGAGATGTTGCGTCGGGGACGGTTGCGGGATAATATGTTCCTGGTTTGTTCTAACACCAGGAGCCGCCCCATGGATCGCTTCCCCGACAGCCTGATCGCCTTCCAACGCATGTTCCCAGACGACGATGCCTGCGCGACGTGGCTGACGTCGGTGCGCTGGCCCGAGGGCTTCGAATGCCCGCGCTGCGGCCATCACCACGGCTGGGCGCTGCGTGGCAAGGCGCATACCTTCGAATGCGCCCGTTGCCATCGCCAGACCTCGGTGACGGCCGGGACGATCCTGCATGGCAGCAAGCTCGCGCTCACGATCTGGTTCTGGGCCGCCTATCTGATGGCGACGCACTCGAACGGCATTTCGGCGGTGCAGCTCCAGAAGCAACTCGGCATCGGCTCCTATCGCACCGCCTGGACGCTGGCCGCCAAGCTGCGCCGGGCGATGGTCGATCCCGAGCGTGACCCGTTGTCGGGCTTGGTCGAGGTCGACGAGACCACGCTGCCATTCCGCACCAAGAATGATCCCGTGGCCCGTGGCACCGGGCGCAGCCACGACGGCAAGCTGCTCGTCGTCGGCGCCGTCGAGGTCGGTTCCGGCAATACGCCGGGCCGCCTGCGCCTGGCCGAGATCGCGTCTTACGGCGCCGGCAACCTCAACCGCTTCATCGGCCACAACATTGCCGCCGCCGGCACCGCCAAGACCGACGGCTGGGCCGGCTATGCCGCGGTCCCGGTCGAGACTCACGAACCCCACGTCATCGGCGCCATGGCCGCCCACGTCGTGTTGCCATGGATCCATCAGGTGTTCTCCAACCTCAAGGGATGGGCGCGCGGCGTCTACCACGGGCTGCGCGCCAAGCACCTGCAAAGCTATCTCGACGAGTTCGTGTTCCGCTTCAACCGACGCCGAACACGACACGCTGCCTTCCGCTCCCTGTTCGCCATCGCCATTCGCAGCAAGCCGATCACCTACAACATGTTGGTGCGACCGGACGCATGTGCATAAGCGGCATCTACATTTGGTGAGCCCAGATAAGTTATTGTTATATCTACACTTTTACGAACTGCTTAAAAAGTAGGCAATGCAAAAGGGCCTACATGCAGAACTGCGTTCATGCCTTTGTCCACCAAGTTATCCTCAGAATTTGGGGATCATTATGATTCGTTGAAGACAATCAAACGTATACGAACCTCTCCTTACCAATGCGCGTAAGCCAAACGAGGCCCGTCACTACACATTCCAGTACAGTCGCTACGCCGACGAGTCTCTGTCGGGACGTCACCTTTCTCAGAAGCGGGGCGATCATGAAGCGGCCAGCAATAGCACCGAGCAGGATCCCTACTGGTAGTTCGATGCCCGGCAGTTTCAATTTTCCGGGATCGTTCTCCCAGTGCGGGACTTGCCATCGTAGAAGGCGAAACCCGATCGCAAGAAGCGATCTGTATAAAGCTCTCGATAACGCTTTCAGGCGCGGACTCATGATC
>JBHICL010000577.1:0-2563 GCA_046759605.1 Alphaproteobacteria bacterium
GTCTCGGGGGAGGTAGACAAATCTACCCACGTCCTGGACGAAGGATATCAGCCGATATCCTGATCCTGGCCCGCGGCGCCCGCGGCTAGCGCTGCGTGAGCTTGAATTCGATCCGTCTGTTGCGCCTGAACGCGATCTCGTCGTCGCGCGGATCGAGCGGGTGAAACTGACCGAAGCCCGCGGCGACCAGCCGCTCGGGCGAAATGCCGGATTCGACCAGGAATTGCACCACCGAAAGGGCCCGTGCGGCCGAAAGCTCCCAGTTCGACGGGAACTGCTGGGTGCGGATGGGCCGGGTGTCCGTATGTCCATCCACGCGCAGCACCCAATCGATGTCCGTGGGAATGGTCTCGGCGATCTCACTCAGCGTCCCGGCGAGTCCCTCGAGTTGGGCACGGCCCGGCTCGTTGATTTCCGCCCTGCCGGTTTCGAAAAGCACTTCCGACTGGATCACGAAACGGTCGCCGACGACCTGGATGTCGGGGCGCGTGCCAAGGACCTCGCGGAGGCGGCCGAAGAACTCGGAACGATAGCGTGCCAGCTCCTGCACACGGGTTGCGAGGGCCTGGTTGAGACGCCTGCCGAGGTCGATGATCTGGGCCTGTTGCTCCCGGTTTCGCTCCTCGGATGTCACCAGAGCCGCGTTCAGCTTGCTGAGCTGGATGCTCAGCTGTCTGAGCCGCTCGTTCAGTTGTTCGGCGCGGCGGCTGGTCTCTGCCGAAACCCCGCGTTCGCTGGCGAGCGCCACCTCGGACGCCTTGATCCGGTCCGTCAGCTCGCCGATCCGGCTGTCGCGCTCGGCGAGCCGCTGTTGTGCGAACGCGGCCTCCTCGTCCTTCTCGTCGAGGCGGGTCAAAAGCGCTTCGGACTGCTCGCGCAGGTGGAGGAGCTCGTCCTGACGTTCGCCCAGGGATTTCGCCAGTTCGGCGGCGCGCTGACGCTCGTCGAGCACCTCCTGCCGGCTGCGAGCCAGGCGCTCGCGCAGGTCGTCGGCACGCGCCTGCTCGCCGATCTGGGCCGCGTGAGCTTCGTCGAGGCGGTCCGACAGGGTGTTCGCGATGTCGCGCTCGCGCAACAGCTCGTCCCGGCTGAGCCGCAGGCCCTCGGTGAGGCTCGCAACCTGGCTTTCGAGCTCCTGGCGCTGCAGGCGTAGGGATTCGACTTCGGTCTGGAGGCTGGCAAGCCGCGCGCTCTGCTGGGTGACGGTCTCCTGATCCGCGGCCCGCGCCGCCTCGAGCGCCGTAACCCTGACCGCGGCGACATCGCGTTCCTCAAGGGCGATCTCGAGCTGAGAGGTCAACAGCTCGTACTCGTCCCGCTGTTCCTCGATCTTCGCCTGCTCGAGCGCCAGCAGGTCCGAGAGCTCCGCGATCCGGACCTCCAGCCTGGAGGCAAGCGTGTCGCGCTCGTTGCTGATCCGGAACAGCTCCTCGCTCAAATCGTGGCTCGTCGTCGCCAGATTGGTCAGCTCTGAGGACAGCCCCCGCGTCCGGTCGCGCAGGGCCTCATTCTCGTCCTGGCGGCTGAACAGGATGCTGATCGCTTCCTGCACCTGGCGGTTCAGGGACTCAAGTGCTTCATCCGCGTCCGTCGTCGCCTGGTCGAGGTTGTCGATGTGTGCCTGCATGTCATCGATCAAAACCTGCACCTCGCCATAGGCGTCCGCCTCGACGGGCCCGGGCGGCGTATTGTCTTGAGCTTCGCCGGCGGCAGGCCATATAAGGCCCAGAGCAACGCTCAAGACGCCCACCCCCCGCGCCACGGTCGGCGACAACATCTTCGAACCTCCCAAAAACCAGCAGCTTCCGCCGCGCCAGCGTCCCGGAAGCCAATCCCTCGCTCGTAAGTAAAGCACTTGTCGGTGGGGTTTGGCCACGCATTCGCTTGCGCCCCGGCGGGCTCGGTCGCCTTAGTTCCGATTGGGCCACGTCGGTTCTGAGATAGAATTACACCGGAACAGGGGAGGTGCGATGGAGCTACGTATCGTTTCGTTGCTGCCGAGCGCCACGGAGATCGTCTATGCCCTTGGACTGGGCGGGCGCCTGGTGGGCCGCAGTCACGAATGCGATCATCCTCCGGACGTGACGCGGCTCCCGCCGCTGACGGCCACCGGACTCGACCGACGACGCGACAGTGCGACGATCGACCAGCAGGTGCGGGACATCGTCGAGAGAGGCCTGTCCGTCTACCGTGTCGATGGCGGCAGGCTGCGTGCACTCGAGCCGGATGCCATCGTCACCCAGACCCAGTGCGAGGTGTGCGCGGTCACCGAGGACGAGCTCGCGGCGGCGGTGGCCGACTGGCTGGACCGCAAGCCGCGCCTCGTCTCTCAGCGCGCCACGGCTCTGAGCGGGCTGTGGGACGACGTGCGCAGGTTCGGGGACGCGCTGGGACGGCCGCGGCAGGCCGCGACCCTGGTTGCGACGCTCCAAGGGCGCGTGGCGGCCATCGTGAAAGACGTACGCCGTCGCCGGGCTCCCCGGCGGCGCGTGGCCTGCATCGAATGGCTGGATCCTCTCATGGCGGCCGGCAACTGGGTCCCCGAGCTGGTGGCGCTCGCCGG
>JBHICL010000578.1:0-2560 GCA_046759605.1 Alphaproteobacteria bacterium
TCAACGCCCGCAGGCGCGGTTGATGGCGTTGTGACCCGCGGTCACGCCGCTCAAGGAGTACACGTCTCTCGTCGCATTGTCGCGGCTGGATACGCCCCTGACCGTCATGCGCAGGCCGCGACGCATGGCATCCACGATCTCGGCGTCCTCCTCCGAGTTGAACGCCCAGGCGTGTCGGCCGTCGGTGAACAGCTTCCAGTTCTGGTCGCGGATGGAGAGCTCGACCTGGCTGCCCTCCTTGAAGGGGTAGCCGATGTTGACCTGGACGACGTCGAACTCGCGACTGGCCGGACGGTGCCAGATCATGTAGAAGATGCCGCCGCGCCGGTCACGCAACTCCGCCTGCTGCGGGCTCGAGACGAGGTAGCAGAACTTGTTCTCGTCGCTACCCGACACATAAGCCGTCCAATCGCCGAAGCGGCCGATCCGTTCCGGCTGCTGAGCGAGGACGGAGCCGTCAGGAAGCCCGGCGCCGACTGCCGCGAATGCCGAGACCGCCAAGAGTCGCAACAGGTTCATCGGTCGCATGGCAAAGTGTTTAGCGCAGCCGAGTCCGGTTGCCAACCCACAGAAACAACCAGATCACTCACCGGCCTTACGCGCCCATCTCGCCCGGCGAATCACAGGCTCGCCAAAGCGGTGAGGCGGCAGCGACTCGGTGGGTCCGCCGGCCCGCACCGGTCGCGGGGCGAACCGTCCGAGGCTCACGACCCGGTCGTACATGACGATCGCCGCGGCGACGCCGACATTCACGCAGAACCGCGTCGGGATCCTGACCGTGTGATCGCACAGCGATAGAAGCCTGGGCGTCAGCCTCCCACGCTCCGGCCCCAGCACGTAGGCGGCCCGCGGCGGGTGACGGAAGCTCGGCAGGTCAACCGAGTCGTCGACGAGCTCGACGCCCACCAGGCCGCACTCCCGCGGCAGCCTCAGCTCGTCGACTCGGGCAAACTCGTAGAGCGGCAGGTGCTCCCATGCCGAGGAGGTGTCTGACCTGTCGCCCTCGTCGCGCTCGTAGGCAGCGCCCACGGTAAATACGAAGCTGGCGCCGAACGCGTGGGCCGAACGCATGATGCTGCCCACGTTCATGGCCTTGCTGATACCCTCGACGCCGATACCGAAGTAGCCGCGCATGGCGGCAACCTTGCACCCGGTGGGACGGCGAGGCAAGGTACAACCCCTCGGCGCGCCAAAACAATGACCAGCCAATCTTCGGAAGAGCCAGCTCCCCTGTCCGTCTCATCCGGCAAGCCATCACCGATCCTGGTGGAGGCGACCCGCGGGAGAATGGTCGAGAATTGCCATCGCGGCAGGGCGGCCGTGGTCGATCCCGACGGCGGCGTGCTCATGTCGTGGGGAGATGTGGAGGCACCCATCTACGCGCGCTCCGCCATCAAGCCGCTGCAGGCATTGCCGCTGGTGGAGAGCGGCGCGGCGGACGCCTTCGGGCTGGGCGAGGTCGAGCTGGCGCTTGCTTGCGCCTCGCACGGCGGCGAGCCCGCCCACGTGGACGCTGTCGGTCGTTGGCTCGACAGGCTCGGCTACGGGGTGGACGATCTGGAGTGCGGTGCACACCCGCCCCTCGATCGCGCCGCCGCCCGCGACCTCGTCATCCAGGGGGCCGAGCCGACGCCGCTCCACAACAACTGCTCCGGCAAGCACGCGGGCATGGTAACGACGGCGCACCATCTCGGTGAGCCGACGCGGGGCTATGTCGACTACGCCCACCCGGTTCAGCAACGAATCCTCGGCGTGCTCGAGATCATGTGCGGTTGCGACCTTGGCGCCGCGCCCCGGAGCATCGACGCGTGCTCGATTCCCGCCATCGCCATTCCCCTCGGCAACGTCGCGCTCGGCATGGCCAGGCTGGTGGAGCCGGCGCGGCTTTCCCAGGCCCGGGCCGAGGCGGCCGGGCGCATCGTCGAGGCCATGACGGCGCAGCCGTTCATGGTCGCCGTCAGTGGCCGGTTCTCAACCAGGTTGATGACCGTCGCCGGCGCCGAGGCCATCGTGAAGGCCGGCGCCGAGGGCGTATACTGTGCCGCACTACGCCGGCTCGGGCTCGGTGTCGCGCTGAAGATCGACGATGGCTCGCGACGCGCGGCCGAGGTGGCGATGGCCGCAATCCTGCGCCACCTCGGCGTGCTCGACGACCGCCACGCCGGTGAGCTTCCGGAGGTGCTGGCGGTGCCCATCGAGAGCTGGAACGGCGTCCGTGTCGGCGAAGCGAGGCCGGCGCCGGAGCTGCTTCGCAAGCCGGCGTGACCGAGGCCGGCGACCGCTCGATACCGGCGCTCCGGCTCGAGGATGTGGGCCGGATACTGTTCGGCGATACCCGCCACTTCGCGAAAGAGCGTGCCGGGCCGGTGCGCGCGTTGGTCCTGGGTGACCCGGACGGGGCGCGGGGAATCGCCCTGGCCCGGCGGCTGGCCGCGACCCCGGCGGGTCCGCGGCACGAGGTCGTGCGGCTCACGGGCGGCGCGAGCGACGGCCCGCCGAGGCCGGGCATCATGGTTGACGGCGTGCCTGTCGCGACGCTCGCACGCGACGGGCTGGATGG
>JBHICL010000579.1:0-2552 GCA_046759605.1 Alphaproteobacteria bacterium
TGGCTCTCAAGCTCTGGGCCTATTTCGCCAAGCGACCGGCGCTGTACCACCCGGCGACCAGGCTGGCCATCGGGATCCTCGGCGCGCTGGGGCGGCGTCAGGGTCGCTTGCGCCGGCTTCCCTTAGCCGAGGGCTGGACACGCCACCGCGATCTGCCGACCCCAGAGAGCGGCACGTTTCAGCAGCAATGGCGCCGCCGGCATACGTAACATATGTAGAAAATTCATGATACAGTTCTTACACAAGCATTGCATATCGCCATGAGCGATCCGCGGGACGACATACTGCGCTCGGTGCGGAGAGCGCTGGGGCGCTCGGGGCCGGCCTCGGGTCAACAGCCGTCGCCGCTGGACGAATGGCTCGCAAAACGGCCTCATGGCGTCGTGCCCGCACGGGCGCGACGGGAGCACCATGAGCTGGTACGCCAGTTCCGCGAGCTGGCCGAGGCCGTCCAGACGACGGTGACCGAGGTGTCGGCGATAGCGGACGTCCCGGACGCCGTAATGGACTATCTTCGGCGGGAGAACCTGGCGGCCCGGGCGGTCATGGCGCCGGATCCAGCGCTCGATCAGGCGCCATGGGACGGGGCCAGACTGCTGGAGATACGGCGGGGTCGGCCGGACAAGGCGGATCAGATCGGCATCACATCGGCATTCGCTGCCGTGGCCGAGACGGGCACGCTCGTCATGTTGTCGGGTCCGGAGCACCCCTCGACCCTGAACTTTCTGCCGGAAACCCACGTCGTCGTACTGCCCGAGGACCGGATAGTCGGGTCCTACGAAGACGCGTGGGACCTGTTGCGCCAGCGGACCCTGGCACTCGATGGACGTCTGCCGCGCACGGTCAATATGGTGACAGGTCCCTCGCGCAGCGGCGACATCGAGCAGACGATACAACTGGGCGCGCACGGGCCACGCAGGCTCCATATCATTCTCGTCATGGACCGCGCGGCATGAGTGGGCGAAGGCAGGACGACAGCCGATCCGGCAACGAGGACAGCGAGCTGTTTCGGCGCGTTCTTGGAGACGTGGAACCGATCAGAAAACGCCGCGACCGAATTTCAACGCACGACGCCCAACCCGTCAGGCGAGAAACCACCGTGCTCCCCCGCACGCCCACGGATACCGGTTCCGCACCGCGACAAGCCGAGCTCGAAACCGGAGCCGGAGCGGGCGTCGATCGGCGGTCCCTCGAGCGGCTGCGCCGCGGCAAGTTACCCATAGAGGACATCCTCGACCTGCACGGCAAGACGTACGACGAGGCGCGCCTCACGCTCGAGGGGTTCATCGCGGACGCGTCGGAAGCCGGACAGCGCTGTGTCCTGGTCGTCACCGGAAAAGGCTCCGTCGCCTCCGGTGGCGGCGTGCTGCGCCGGGGTCTGCCGCAATGGCTCAACCGACCGCCATGCCGGGACAGGGTCCTCGCATTCAGCCCCGCCAGGCCGGAGCATGGCGGCGCCGGGGCCTGCTATGTCCTGCTTCGTCGCCGCAAGCCCCACCAGACGCGCCAGAACCGCCGACGGGGACCGAAATGACGCCCTTCGGCGAGAAAGTCCGCGAGCTCAGGGCCAGGCGCGGGATCACGCTCAAGCGTATGGCGGCCGACCTGGAGATCTCGTCCGCCTACCTCTCGGCCCTCGAGCGCGGCCACCGCGGTCTTCCCAGCGAGGCGCTGGTCGTCCAGATCTGCGAGTACTTCAACCTGATCTGGGACGACTTCGAAGAGGTGCAGCGACTCGCCGCGCTGTCCCATCCTCGGGTCACGGTCGACTGCTCCGGGTTGAGCCCCACGCATACCGCTCTGGCGAACGAGCTGGCCCGGCGAATCCGAAAGCTGTCGACCGACACGGCCGAGGAGATGCTGCAGAAGCTACGAACGAGCTGAGACGTTTCGCCATCATCGAGCCAGGGGAGACCGGATCATGACCGACCTTGCGGGATCGTGCCATTGCGGCGCAGTCAGGTTTACCTTGAAGAGCCACACCCCGTATCCCTTCAACCTCTGCTATTGCGGCATCTGCCGCAAGACCCAGGGCGGCGGCGGCTTCGCCGTAAACATCATGGGCGAGGCCGGGTCGCTCGAAGTCGAGGGCGAGGAGAACATGACCGTATATCGCGCCGTCATCGAGCGGGAAGGCAAGCGTGAAGAAAGTCCGGCGAGACGGCATTTCTGCTCGCGCTGCGGCAGCGGGCTGTGGGCGTGGGACCCGGAGTGGCCGGACTGGGTGTACCCGTTCGCCTCGGCGATCGACACTCCGCTACCGACCCCGCCGAACCGGACGCACATAATGCTGGACCACAAAGCGCCCTGGGTCGAGGTCGTCGGCGGGACCGATGACCAGAGGTTCGAGGAATACCCGAACGAGGGCATCGCCGATTGGCATCGCCGACTCGGACTATGGGCGAATTGACCCGCATCGTGTCCGAATGGTGTCAATAAGGGGACAGCAAGGGGTCCGCCCTGTCCATAGGGACAGTTAGCGGCGCCTGCCGTGACAATCGGCGGTCCATAACCGTGGCATTCGATGGACGCGACTCCTGACGCTGACACCA
>JBHICL010000580.1:0-2538 GCA_046759605.1 Alphaproteobacteria bacterium
ACCTCCGCGGCCCGCGCCTGCAGGTGAGGATCGGAGGCGATCCGGCGTGCCGCGCGGAACAAGAGGTAACGAAGCAACACCATAGAGCCACTCCGTTCCTGAATCGGGTCATATTATCCCGCGCGGCTCCCATCCGGGCAATGGGTTCCGTGGTCCCACATACGCCAGGGGTGGTATGCCACCGGGATTCGTCCGCCGGCCGCGCCGGGCGGCCGCCTGTCCGACTTCGCCGGCCAGGGCCGGGGAAATGGGGCGGTCGTCACGACCGCGCGCCGCGCCACTCGCGGATTCCCCCCTCGCCCGCCTGCATGTTCGCCAGCACGCGATCCGCGTGGTTCATGCGCCAGGACAGCATCCTCTGGGCATACTCGAGGACCCTTCCCGACTGGGCGGGGTCCCTGGCGCGGTTGTGGAACTCGTGGGGATCGGCGCGAAGGTCGAAGAACAGGGGCTCCATCGCCGTGAAGTGCACGTATTTGTACTCCCGGTCACGCACGACCGACAGGCTGCATTGGTCCGGCTTCAGCCCATGCAGCCGCTCGAACTCGAACGTGCGGACGTCGCGGAAATCGAGCTCCCAGTACACCTCCTGCCGCCAGCGCGCCGGCCGCTCGCCGCGAAGGAAAGGCATCAACGAGCGGCCGTCGCACTCGACCGGGATCTCGAGACCCAGGCGATCCAGGATCGTGGGCATCACGTCGACAATTTCCGTGAACTCGTCGATCGCGCGGCCGCGGGCGGTGTCCGCCTCGGGCGAGGGATCCCGCACGATGAGCGGAACGTAGAACGCCTCGTCGAAGTAGCCGCTCTTGCCGTAGAGGTAGTGATCGCCGAGGTGCTCGCCATGGTCGCTCGTGAAGACGACCAGGGTGTTGTCGTATTGGCCGCTCGCTTTGAGATAGTCGATGAGGCGCCCGATGTGGTGGTCCACCTCGGTGACGAGCCCGTAATACGTCGCCCGTATCTGGCGCCTTTCCACTTCGCTGAGATTGGCCGGACTGCCATTGCCGCGAGGCAGGAAACGCTCCATCCGGGTGCCGCCGATCAGCCACGCCAGAAACGGGTGCTGCGCCCCCTCCTCGTCGTGGGTGGCCGCTCTATGGTCCGGCGGGACGGCATCCAGGTCATACATGGCGTTGTACGGCTCGGGGGCGATCCAGGGCTCGTGGGGACGCAGGAAGGAAAGGTGCAGGAACCATGCACGGTCCTCGTGCATTTTCAGCCATCCGAGGGCCTCGTCGGCCAGGAACGCCGTTTCGCTGTCCTCGGCCCGGAAGACGGGCGGCGGGTAGGATGTCCCTCGTCCGTCGGCTCCGGGATAGCCCTCGACGGGGGCGTACACCGTCTCAAGAGACAGCGGTTCCGGATAGCCACGCCCGCGAAGGTGTCGAAGCCACGGCTTCGGATCGCTGGGCAGGACAAGCACAGGCGTCATCCCCGGCAGTACGCCTTCGTAGGTCGACAACCGCGGATCCCCCGCCGGCAGCGTGCGGGGATCGAGTGTCGTGTCGGTGTAGCCAAACAGCACGGGGTCGTAGCCGGCCTTGCGCACTTCGCGCGCGATGTTGGTGTGCCGGGCGTCCAGGGGCGCTCCGTTGCGCACGCTTCGGTGGTTGAACATGTAGAGACCGGTCAGGAGGCTTGCGCGAGCCGGGCCGCACGGCGAGGCCTGGGTGTAGTGCCGGCGGAAGACGACGCCCTCGGCCGCGAGCCCATCGAGGTTCGGTGTTTTCACGCAGGCATGGCCGAGCACCCCAAGGCATTCGCCGCGCCACTGATCGGCCGTGATGAACAGGACGTTCAAGGGTCTTTTCCCAAGACGCGATGCGGACTCCGATGCCGCAGCAGACTCACCGCTCACCTGTCACTCCCAACCTGACCCCGCCTTATGACGCCCGTATTTATCTACGAGGCCCAAATGGTCGATCAAGCCGATTCCCCCTGTTCGCATCCCCGGCGGCAAACGAGCACGCCCTGTGCTTGACCCAATCCCGGCGAGCGGTCAAAAGACGCGAGCGCCCAGCGAGGATCATCCGCCATGGATGCCACGATCGTCATCCAGCGACGCTTCCGCGGTCCGCCGGAAAGCGGCAACGGCGGATACGTCTCAGGCCGCCTCGCGGCCTATGTGGACGGAATCGCCGAGGTCACTCTCCGGGCGCCGCCGCCCCTCGACGCCGAGCTCGAGGTGAAAAAAGGAGCGGACGGAGTGGTCTTCCTCCGTCGCGGCGAGCCGATTGCCGAGGCGGCGCCGGCGGAGTGCGAAATCGATGCGCCTCCACCCCCCGACTTCGGTCAGGCCACGGCGGCCAGCGAGTCTTATCTGGGATTCCGCGCGCACGCGTTTCCCGGTTGCTTCGTCTGCGGCCCCGAGCGCTCGGCGCCCGACGGGCTGCGCGTGTTTCCCGGGCCGATACCCGGTTCCTCCATGGTCGCCGCACCTTGGATTCCCACCCAGGAGCTCGCCGATCGGGAGAACCGCATCCGTGCCGAGTTCGTGTGGGCGGTGCTGGATTGTCCCGGATACTTCGCTTTGCC
>JBHICL010000581.1:0-2536 GCA_046759605.1 Alphaproteobacteria bacterium
TCTGAGACGTGCGAGATCATCATGTTCGACCGGGGACCCTTCGTCTCCTTTGCCAACTGCGGTCTGCCCTACTACGTGGGAGACGTCATCCAAGAAGAAAGGGAGCTCATCGTCGCATCGCCCGAGCTCTTCAAGCAGCGCTTCAACATCGAGGTGCGCACACACAACGAGGTGCTCGTCATCGACCGCGAGAAACAGGAGATCCACGTCAAGGACGTACTCACGGGGCGCGTCTACCGCGAAGGCTACGACGCGCTGGTGCTGTCACCCGGCGCCTCGGCCATCCGTCCCCCTGTTGCCGGGGTCGACCTGCCGGGCATTTTCGTGCTGCGCACGATTCCGGACAGCCGCCGGATCCGGGCCTGGCTTCAGGAGCGAAATGCCTCGCGGGCGGTCATTGTGGGTGGCGGGTTCATCGGCCTCGAGATGGCCGAGAACCTCGCCCGCCGGGGCCTGCGGGTCACGATCCTGGACAGAGCGAGCCAGGTTCTGCCACCGCTCGATGCCGAAATGGCCGTGCCTGTTCAGGACCATCTGAAAACGCATGGCCTCTCCCTGCTGCTTGGCGACGGTCTAACCGGCGTTGAGCAGACCGAGGGCGGTAGTCTGCTCGTCAGGACACAGTCCGGTGCGGCGCTGCCGGCGGACATGGTGATCCTCGCCGTCGGCGTGCGGCCCGAGTCGGATCTCGCCAAGAAGGCCGGGCTCGAGCTGGGCGAGCGCGGGGGCATTCGCGTGAGTGCGTCCATGCGAACCAACGATCCCCATATCTGGGCCGTGGGCGACGCCGTCGAGATCAAGGACGTGATCACGAGCGGGGACGTACTCATCCCGCTGGCCGGCCCGGCCAATCGACAGGGCCGCATCGCGGCTGACGCCATCTTCGGACGTCCGTCGCGCTTTCGCGGAGTACAGGGCACCGCGGTGTGCGGGGTGTTCGGGCTCACGGCGGCCTTCACAGGCGCGAGCGAGAAGGCTCTTCAGCGAGCGGGCATCGAGGACTACCAGAAGGTGTACCTCCACCCCGGTCACCATGTCAGCTATTTCCCTGGAGCCAAACCGATCCACATCAAGCTTATCTTCCGCACGATCGACGGCCTGGTGCTGGGCGCACAGGCAGTGGGCGCAGAGGGCGTCGCCCGGCGCATCGACGTGATCGCTACCGCCATCCAGAAGGGCGCGACGGTGTTCGACCTGGAGGAGGCGGAGCTGTGCTACGCGCCGCAGTTCGGCGCCGCCAAGGATCCGGTGAACCTCGCCGGGATGATCGCGGCCAACGTGATGCGTGGCGACCTGTCACTGGCACCCTGGGAGGACATTCAATCGACCGGTGCCCTCCTGCTGGACGTCCGCGAGCCCTCGGAGTTCAAGGGGGAGCACCTGCCGGGCGCGGTGAACATCCCGCTGGGCGAGCTGCGTGGCCGTCTGGACGAATTGCCAGCGGGCCGAGAGATCTGGGTGTGCTGCGGGGTGGGGCAGCGGGCCTATTACGCGACCCGGGCCCTCCGCCAGCGCGGCTTCACGGTGAAGAACCTGCCCGGCGGCATGAAGACCTTCCGTGCGTACCGCGCGATACACGAGACTTGACCTGGCGTCTGCGATGCCAGCGTGATCCGAACCCTGAACGACCGCTTGGAGGGAGAGACGATGAAGAAGGGTTTCAAGGCGTTCCTCGCCGAAGCGAACGCCATCATCGAGACCTGCTCCGTGCAGGACGCGATCAAGATGCTCGACAGAGAAGATACCGTGTTCATCGATGTGCGCGATGCCCGGGAACTCGAGAAGGAGGGGAAGGTTCCAGGAGCCGTGCATGTCTCCCGGGGCTTTCTGGAGTTCTCCATCGACCCCGAATCACCGCTGCACGATCCCGTGTTCGCATCGGGAAAGCGTTTCGTCTTCTATTGCGGCACCGGCGGCCGGTCCGCTCTTGCTACCCATCGGGCGCTGGAGATGGGACTCAGAGACGTGCGGAGCTTGGCCGGCGGATTCAACGTCTGGAAGGCCGAGCACGGTCCGGTGGAGCCCGTGTCCCCGGCCTCGTGAGGTGTGAAAGCTGGGGCTCGCCGCGGCGTGTCACCCCCCAGCTCGCCGGCTTCATGGCCCAAACCTGTAGCATCCGGTCATGCTCCTGGAGGGGCGCCTGACGCCTGGAGGGCAGACCCGGCAGCCGCTGGTGCGGGGTCGGCCGGGAGCGGGACCGGGGGACCGGCGGAGGAGGGCTTTTATCCTTACTAGGCCCCGCTCGTGGTGCATCTGGGGCCGTCCTTTGTCAGCGGGATAGCTGATCAGACTAGGCTTGCCGCCACATCAGCGTTTCCCTAGAATTACGTCCAGAGCCGACTGCTGTTTGAGCACCCCATGGACCCGCAGGGCGTCCAACGTAAGCTGACCGCCATCCTGAGCGCCGACGTCGTCGGCTACAGCCGCCTCATGGGCGACGATGAGGTGGCGACTGTCCGCACGTTAACTACTTACCGCGACGTCATGGCCTTCCTCATCCACCAGCGACGGGGTCGGGTGGTGGATTCCCCGGGGG
>JBHICL010000582.1:0-2524 GCA_046759605.1 Alphaproteobacteria bacterium
GTGGTCGGGTCGGGGACTGGCGCGGTGGCCCGTGAGGTCGTGGCCTTGTCTGTATCCCGGGTTTCCCCGTTCGTGCCCGTGTAGGCCGGACCGTGACTCCGTTTCCAGTCCCCGCCACTTCAAACGCAGCATGCGGTTTTCCCGCACTACGCTTACCGCGAAGGCGTCATCGCACCGGGGTTATGGTTCCCTTCGGCTGGGAGCCGACTTTCGCGAGGTCGAGGGATTGCACCCGGTAGTCGTCGTACAGACCCCAGGCCCCGTAGACGACCTCGCTACTCCACCGCTTCCAGCCGAACCCCCGACGCTTGCTCTTCTTCGCCGCGAACCGCCTCACCTGGCGCTCCACGTGATACCTCACCTTTTGGAGCGCATCGGCCGAGTTCCCCACCCGGAAGTACGCCACCCAGCCGCGAACGATCCGGTTGACCCGCGCCACTGCCTCCGGCATTCGCAGATGGCGGCTGTGGCGCAGCGTGTCGCGGACCTCTCTCAGCAAGTCGGTGACGCGCTCGGGGCGGGGAACAACGCACGCAAACCATCTCTGGGTTCGGCGGCTCTGCCGCCACCGGATGACGTACCCCAGGAACACGAACTTCGCTCCGGCTTCAGCCATACTGATCACCCGAGTCTTGTCCATGTTGAGCGACACGCCAATGGCCTCCGCTTCCTCGCGGATGCGCTCGAGCGCTCGGTCCGCCCATCGCCTTCCCCTCTTCGAGTCGGGGACGAGCACGACCATGTCGTCCAGATAGCGTACGTAGGTGAGGAAGCCCTTCCCTCGGTCCAGCGCGTGGTCGAGATCGTTCAGCGCCAGGTTCGCGAGCACGGGCGACAGCGGGGACCCTTGTGGCAGACCCCGCCTGCCTCCGCTCTTCAGGAACTGCTTGACCAACGCCAGTACCTGGCCGTCTTGGACCCGCCTCGCCACCTTCTCCAAGATCCGATCGTGCCAGATCCGGTCGAAGTAGCGGGAAAGGTCGACATCGACGACGCGGTGCTTGCGCTGGTGCAGCGCCTGACGAACGAGCCCGATCGCCTGGTGGGCCGAACGCCCCGGCCTCGCTCCATAGGAGCTGCCCGAGAAGTCGGCTTCGAAGATCGGCTCGAGAATCAGTCGGATGGCGCCTTGCACCGCGCGGTCTCGGATCGCCGGGATCGAGATCGTGCGGACTCGGCCTCCTTCCTTCGGAATCTCTCGCCGCCGGTATGGCCGAGGCCGGTACGTGCCGTGCCGCAGCTCCGCGGCGAGCTCCTCCAGGAACTCCCCGCGGCCTGCTGCCTCGATCTGCGCAAACGTCTCCCCGTCGGCCCCGGCCGCGCCGCCTTGGCGCTTCGCGTCCAGGTACGCCGCTTCGAGCGTCATGCGCTTCGCGATATGCACGAACAGGCCCCAGAACCGGTGCGTGGGCGCAGATTTCGCCCGGTGGCCTATCCTCGCTCGCAGCTCCTGCAACTCAATGGTGGGCTTTGTCATCCCACTCTTGCCTCGCTTTGAGGGAGGAGTGCCTTCGGCAGGGCCCCTTCGCTCCGCGGGCGTTACCCCGCCTCTCAGCTACTACGGACCCATCCGTCAGGCTCTCGCCTTCGCCGGGCTCCGCCTCCTCGGCTCGCCCGGCTACCTTGCTTCCGTGGTCTTTCTCCACGGGGCGAGGAGCCCTTCCCTGTTTCAAACCCATGGCCTTGTGCGCGTGCCGCCGCTCTCTACTCCGCCGGGCGGGTGTCCCGCAGGTCGATTTCGGAACCCCCTGCTGCCTTCGCCGATGTTGAGGCGGCTCGGCGACCCGGAAACACAAATCACGGAGCCTCAACCGAGCGTTCACTCGTCGTTGCGGCCCGCGCACTCGCTCACCCTGCCGAGCAGGGCTTTGTCGATGGGCTTCACCGGAGGGGATCTCCCCCTCCTGTGCCATCCAAGCTATGCGGCTTCGACCCCTTGCCGCTTCAGGACTTTCACCTTACGGACCCATGGGACCTCCAGGCATCACTCAACACCTTTCGGACATAGTTCAACCTAGGACGCGTAGCGCCCGCGGCCGAGGACAGCGAGGAACGTCGCGCCCGAGAGCAGCATCAGCGTTGCGCCCGGCTCGGGCAGGGGAGTGAAGCCGAAGTCGTCGATCCCGTTCATCTCGTTGGTGGCGAGGTTCACCACGTCGATTCGGGCAATGCTCCCGGTCAACGAGACGAGCTGCCATCCCGTACCCGCACTGATCGTCACGGGGCCGTCGATGATGACGTCGAAGCCGTCGAAAGCGGTGATGACCGTGTCGCCGCTGGCACCCGAGAGAACCCGGGCCCAAAACTCCACCGTGTCAGCGTCGGTCTCGAAGGCGATGGTCCCCGTGCCGTTCGGCAGAACCATCCACGACCGCAGACCTGTGTGGTAGAGCGCCGTTACAAAGATTCGGCCGGCGAAGGCGCCCCCTCCGAGATTCGCGGTCGTCGGTGACCCTCCGACGACGATGATTTCGCCGGGTTCTGTGTTGGGGATGATATCCTCGAAGCTCGTAAAGAAATCGAG
>JBHICL010000583.1:0-2522 GCA_046759605.1 Alphaproteobacteria bacterium
TTGGACGCGCTTCTCGGCTTCCGACCAGTGAGGGTGGAACGCGACCGCGACGAGCGGCCGCTGCCCGAGAACCTCACCCCTCCGCCTCCACCGGAGTTCGTGCAGCCGCAGTTGAGCCTGCCGGCGGCGACGCCGGTGCGAAATTCGCCGCCGCCTCCTCCAGAGCGGCATCGAGCGCTCGAGCGCGCCGAGGCGGTGGCCTCCGACAAGGGGCGCCTCAGGGGCCTCTCCAACGCTTTTCCCAATGCGGACGTTCGCGCCGAGGGCGAGAAATCCCACGGCAACAAGAACGACGACGGCGGCGGCTCCGCCTCAGGATCCGGGAACAGCAGCGGCACGGCGTCGACAAGCGGTGATGGTTCCGGCGCGGACGGCACGGTGAGTGCGTCGGGTAGCGGTTCCGGAAAGGGCGGCGATGGCAAGGGAAAAGGTCAAAACAAGGGAAAGGACAAGGTCAGGTAGAGAGAGAATCGCCCGACACCGGACGCGGTGTGCGCCAGGCAAGATTCCGAAAAGACCTCACGAAAGATTTATTCGTTCGCGAATATTGTTGAAGGGTGATCAGCCGAGGGCGTCCCCAAATTCTTAGAGGAACACGCAAGGCGAAATAATCGCACGAACCGCCGCAATGGTTTGGCGATGCACGGGCAAACGATCGACGAGATCGGCCGGCGCCTGATCGGCGCGGGTCTGGTGGGCACGGCCGAACAGGAGCTGCTGGAGACCTATTGCCGCGAGCTCCTCGGCGCCGGCGTGCCGCTTCTTCGCGCCAACGTCGCGCTGCGCACCCTGCACCCGGTCTATTCCGGACACGCCTTCGAGTGGCTGCGCGACAGACCCCAGGCCAAGCGCGAGAACTACGAGCGCGGCTCGCCGGACGAGCAGGCCAAACTCTGGCGCCGCAGTCCTTTCTTCCACATCATCAAGACCCGGGCGTGCAAGCTGCGCTGCCGGCTCACGGAGCCGGGAGGCACCCTCGACTTCCCGCTGTTCGACGATCTGCGGGGGCTCGGGGGCACCGACTATCTGGCGCTCGTCACGACAGTGGACGGCCCCAAGCAGAACGAGGCCATCATCACCTCATTCACCGCGGACGCGCCCGGCGGCTTCACCGACGGGCACATCGCCACCCTGGAGGCGCTCCAGCCGATATTCGCGCTTGCGGTCAAGTCGGCCGCGCACCGCCGGGCCGCCAGCAGCGTCGTCGAGACCTATCTCGGCAGGGACGCCGGCCGCCGGGTCCTGCGCGGCGAGATCCAGCGCGGCAGCGTCGAGAAGCTGCGCGCCGTGATCTGGTTCTGCGACATGCGGGGCTTCACGCGGATCGCCGACACCCTGCCCGAGGAAGAGCTGATCGCCATGCTCAACGAGTATTTCGAGTGCATCGTCGATCCCATTCGCAGCCATGGCGGCCAGGTCCTGAAATTCATGGGGGACGGGCTCCTCGCCACTTTCGAGCTGGCGGAGTCGGAGGAGGTGTGCAGCCGCGCCATGGGCGCGGCGGAAGAGGCGCTGAGCCGGATCGGCGCGCTCAACGAGCGGCGCGCCGCGCTCGGTCAGAGGCTCGGCCAGTTCAGCCTGACGCTGCACGTGGGCGAGGTCATGTACGGCAACATCGGCAGCCGCGACAGGCTGGACTTCACCGTGGTGGGGCCCGCGGTCAACCTGGCTGCCCGCATCGACGCCATGTGCCGGTCGCTCGAGCAGGAGATCGTCATCTCCGCCGATTTCGCACGCCACGCCGGCCATTGCACCGACCGGCTGGTCTCGCTGGGGCGCTACGCGCTCCGGGGCGTGGACGATGTGCAGGAGCTGTTCACGCTGGTCAGGCGGCCCGGGAGGGAAGAGCCCGGCGCGAGGCGGTCGGCCCACGCCCCCGGACACGCCTGATCCAGATCAATGCGCCGCCAAGGCGCAATCTGCTACACGACACGAGCTGACGTTCCTCTCTATCCACTGGGACCGCTCGACCGCTCACACCCCCCGAGCACGCCGAGCGGTCTTTTCTTTGGGTCGACATGGGGAGCGCTTCCAGGGCCTGAGCGCCTTGTCTTGCGTGCCCGCCTCGCGGGCTTGCGGCTCTGCCCGGTCTTCTCGTTCTCGAGCGGCGCCAGCCCCCTAAGAATGACCGGGGGCCGGCCGGGAAACTCGGCAACAAGCCGCAATTCACCGCCCATGGCCTCCACGTAGCCGCGCAGTGTGGACAGCAGCAGATCGGATCGCCTTTCGAGGCGCGACAAATTTTCCTGGTTGATATCCAGCTTCGCGGCCACTCGTTTCTGCGTCAGCTCCAATGCCTTGCGCAAATCGCGCAGCGTCATCTCCTCGGCAATCAGCTCGGCCGCACGGGCCTCTACCGCCTTGCGCTCCTGTGCCGGCAACCGGGCTATCATTTCTTTCAAAGTTACAGCCATATTTGCCTTCCCTTCTTGCGAAGGCGGGCAAGGTGCCCGTCGAACCGCTTGTCCGCCGTGGCGATCAGACGCCTGTAAAACCGCCGTTCACCACCGCCCGACTTGTCG